>CALALP010000082.1 GCA_937925515.1 uncultured Lachnoanaerobaculum sp.
GTTTTCCTCGCCGACGGCGAGGAAAACCCCATAAATTGGTTAAAGATTTTTATTATGAGGGATTTGTTTTACTCCCTATACATTACTTAGTGCCTGTAATGCTTTATCTGCAATTATAAGAGAAAAATGCTCATCAAAATGTGCCTTAGTTGCATATAGAGCTTGAACTCTTTTACCATACTCAGATAATATATTACACACACTTACAATAGAAAGCCCATTATAAAGTGAGGACTCCATTTTATTTTCTAAAATCAAGTAATACATACTTGTCTGCTCATCTTTATATAATGAAGTTATTATCTCTTCTCCTGCTTTAATTGCTTTTGCAGCCTTTATAACTGAATCAATGTTTTTAAAAGAATATACAAAGTATGATTGAGTTTTACTCTCAACATCATTTTCCCTTTGTACATTATTAAAAATCTCACTTAATGAATTTGAAATACTTGCACCCTCCAATACATTGTCTGTTTGAAAATCAGGCAGGTTTTTACTCTGAGGAGTATAGAACTTGGAAAGTCTAGTATCCATTTCCTCAGGATCTTCTACTTTTGTTATAATAACTGTTATTCCGTCATCTACTTCAGGGATAGTTTCTATCATAAGAGAAGTATCTGACACATCAAAACCATATTCAGATGAGGCTTTTTTTAACATCTCATCAATCAATTTATTTGCCTGAAATGAACCATAGGTAAGCTCACTCATCTTTAAGTTTCTAACACCTAAATCTAAGTTAGTTAATGTACACTTTATTTGATTTCTATTTACAAGTTTTATATCCACGAAAACACCCCCTTACTTATATAATATTATATTGCTTGAACTATTCTACTATACTTTGTATGGTATTACAATATTAGAGCAGTAGCTAAATTAGTTCTCATTAATAAACTTAATATTTTATGAAAATGTTTGCATATTTATTATATCATTTTTTTGAGATAAACTCAAAAGTTTAAGGATAGTAAACTAGCCAAAGAATTACTTGACTTTTAGGGTTTTCTTAGTAATATAAACCTGTAAAGAAATTACATTAGTTATAATTATATCAAATTTTGCTAATATTACAAAAAAGAGTAATAATATGTAAAGAATAAGTCTAGTTAAATAGGAGTTGTAAATGTTTAAGGTAAAAGATAAAGAGTTTGTTAAACCACTACTTGATGAGATTACTAAGGAATGGGAAAAATTACAAACAAAGCCATATACTCATCTTAGTTTTCAAAATTTTTTGTTATATCATAAAACAGGAAATCGATTAAAGTATGAAGAACAATATTTTCTAAGGCGAAAGGAACTTCTTGTAACAGGTCTTTATGCAATTATAAACAGAAGTGAAGTTGCTATAAAAAAGCTTGAAGAAGTTATATTTCTAGTATTACAAGAGTACACTTGGGCGTTACCTGCCCATTTAAATCCTAATTTCAGAAAAAAAGAAGAAATTACAGGCTGTATAGACTTGTTTTCAGCTGAAACAGCACAGACTTTAGCTGAAATAGTTTATCAACTAAAAGATGAGTTGACCCCTGAATTGATTACATTTATAAATGAAGAAATAGAACTTAGAATTTTTAAACCTTTAAATGGTAAATGTTGGCATTGGGAGCAACTTGAAAATAATTGGAGTGCAGTCATAGCAGGTAGTATAGGTATGGCGGCATTAAGACTTATAGAAGATAAGGAGAGGCTTAACAGTATTTTAAAAAGATTAAGGACTTCTTTTGAAAGTTTCTTACGAGGTTTTGGAGAGGATGGAGCTTGTGTAGAGGGGATAAGCTATTGGACTTATGGCTTTGGATATTATACTTATTTTGCACAAACTTTAGCAGAGGTTATGAATGACAACTCATATTTTGAGTTGCCAAAGGTAAAAGAAATTGCAAAATTTCCTTACTATGCAGAGATTTCAAATGGAAAATTTCTACCATTTGGAGATTGTAATCAGACTCCTGTTCCTAGTGGATTATTATCATTTCTTTCAGATAAGTTTAATGTAGAAGTTCCAAACATTGAAAAGGTAAGTACTTTAAATAGCGATCATTGTTACCGATTTGCTACAATGATTTTTAATTTAAAATATTCTATGCCAAAGACATTTGAAAGTAATAAAAAGAGCATTCATTTCTTTAAAAATAGACAATGGCTTATAGCAAATGACAGGGAACATAATATATTTTTTGCTGCAAAGGGGGGAAGAAATGACGAAAGCCATAATCATAATGATTTAGGGCATTTTGTTTATGGCAGTTCACATTTACCCCTAACAGATTTAGGAGCAGGAGAGTATACAAAGGATTATTTTAATAAAGATAAAAGATACACTTATTTTGTGAATAGTTCATTATCACATTCAGTGCCTATTATAAATGGTAAGTTACAACAAGCAGGTTCTTATGAATCAAAGTTAGTTGAGTTTAAAGAAAGTAATAGCGAGGTAATTTTTTGCTTGGAACTTAAAGAGGCTTATAGTGAAAATGTTGAATTATTAAGTTTTATAAGGAAGTTTACATTAGATAAAACCACATTTGAATTAAATATTAAAGATAGCTTTAAGTTCTCAAGTGCAAATAATGAGATTATAGAAAATTTTATAACACAGGGGGAAGTGATTTTAAGTGAAAATAAAGCATTTATAAATGATAATGGCTCACAAGTTATAATTTCAACACCTACAAATATAAGTGTAGTTAAAAAAGATTATAAAAATCATCATGGAAAGCAGGCAAATGCTTATTTGATTCAAAATGTTTTAAAGGTTGGGGTAGAAGTAGAGATTATATATAAAATTAGTGTAAATAATTAACTTCAAAGCTAAAAATATGATACAATAGACTGATATGAAATAAAGGTAATATTTATAAATGTTAAAATACAAAGGAGAAAATTGATGCCCTATCTATTTTGGATATTTTTAGCTTATTCATTTTTTGGGTGGCTTGGAGAAACTGTAATTGTATCAATAGAAAAAAAGAAATTTGTAAATAGGGGTATCTTAAATTCTCCTCTTTCAATATCTTATGGAATTGTAGCAGTAATACTTACATTTATATATTTTAGGCAAGAAGAGATTCATATAATATTTTTTGCAGGCTTAATCATAGGTACACTAGTTCAGTGGATTGCAGGGCATGTTATAGAAAAAATTTATCATAGAAAATGGTGGGATTACACAGGACTGCCTTGGAACTTAGACGGTTATATCTGCCTCTATGCCTCTCTTGGTTGGGGTGTGCTTGGCTTACTTTCAAAATTTTTTATAAACCCTATTTTAAGCAAAACTTTTGATTTATTTCCTAATTATATTAGAACTATATTATTCATTACTTTAGGAATCTTTTTTATAATAGATTTATTAGCAACTCATTTTGCATTTAAGGGCGTACTTTCAAAATATCCAAATATAGAAAAGACAGGTTCTAACCTTTCTAAAATCACATATAAAATAGGTCATTTGATAAATAAAAGATTATCAAATGCCTACAAGCTAATAGAAGTTGAAGTAAAGCCAAAAGAAAAAACAGATAAATTTGCTTATGGTATTAACTTTTATAAGGTGTTTCTACTCTTTGTGATAGGTTCATTTCTAGGAGATATAACAGAAACCATATTTTGCAAGGTTACAGCAGGGATATGGATGAGTAGGACTAGTTTAGTTATAGGGGCATTTAGCCTAGTTTGGGGGATAGCAATAGGACTTGCCACTGTTTTATTATATAAATACAAAGATAGAGAAGACGGATTTATATTTTTAGTGGGAACATTTCTAGGTGGAGCTTACGAGTATTTTTGTAGTGTATTTACAGAGTTAGTCTTTGGGAAAGTATTTTGGAATTACAGTGAGATACCATTTAACTTGTGAGGCAGAATAAATCTATTATTTTGTTTTTTCTGGGGGATTGCAGCAGTAGTATGGATTAAAAATTTATATCCTATATTTTCAGATTTAATTGAAAAATTACCTGTATCTTTTGGGAAAATGCTTACTTGGTTTTTGGTAGTTTTTATGATTTTTGATATAGCTCTTTCCTCTGCCGCTATGGCTAGAAGTGGTCAAAGAGAAAAGAATATTCCTGCTACAAATGCCCTTGAAACTTGGCTTGACATTCATTATGATGACGCAAAAATGCAAAAGATTTATCCAAATAGTGAGAGTGTGCAAAAGTAGAATTTATAAACATTATTATTAAAGGGAGCTAAAATTTATTTAGAACCCTAAAATATAAATATAAATATAAAGGAGAAAAAAATGAAAGAATTAGAAATACGTTACACACACAGTCCTCTTGACATTAGACATTATTCTACTGAGGAGTTACGCAGGGAGTTTTTAGTTGAAAAGGTATTTATAGAGGGAGAAGTAAATCTTACTTATACTCACAATGACAGAATGATTTTCGGAGGTATAACACCTACAACAAAGCCTTTAGAGATTTTACTTAGCAATGAGCTTGGAGTTGAATATTTCCTTGAGCGTCGTGAACTTGGAGTTATCAATATCGGAGGCCCCGGAAAAATTACTATTGACCAAAAGACTGATACAATGGTAAAACAGGACGGATATTATATTGGAAAGGGTACTAAGCAAGTTATATTTGAAAGTGTTGACCCTAAAAATCCTGCTAAGTTTTATATAAGTTCAGTACCTGCTCATCACACCTATCCTAATGTAAAAATCAGTATTGATAAGATTGTGCCATTAGAAACAGGGGAAGGTAAAACTATGAATGAAAGAAAGATTTTTCAATATATTCACCCAAATGTTTGCGAGTCTTGTCAATTACAAATGGGCTATACTATTCTTACAGAGGGTTCAGCTTGGAATACAATGCCTTGCCATACACATGAACGTCGTATGGAAACTTACATTTATTTTGATATGGAAGCACCAAATAAGGTATTTCATATAATGGGAAAACCTGATGAAACAAAACATTTGGTAGTTGACAATGAGCAGGCAGTAATAAGTCCAAGTTGGTCAATTCATACAGGAGTAGGCACAAGTAATTATAGCTTTATTTGGTCTATGTGTGGAGAAAATATAACTTATACTGATATGGATATGGTTGATATGAAAGATTTAAAATAGAAAATCTTTAAGGATATATAGATGAGATTGGAGGAAGATATGTTTGATATGAATGAATTTCGATTGGACAAAAAAGTTGCTTTAATTACAGGGGCAATTTATGGCATAGGTTTTGCAATAGCAGAGGGACTAGCAAAGGCAGGAGCTACAATAGTATTTAATGACCTTAGCAAAGAGGGCGTGGAAAAAGGTTTAAAGGCATATGAGGAAATCGGTATTAATGCACATGGCTATGTATGTAATGTAACTGATGAAGTAGCAGTAAAAGAAATGATTGAAAAAATCGAAAAAGAAGTTGGAGTAATTGACATTTTAGTTAATAATGCAGGTATAATTAAGAGAATACCTATGACTGAGATGAGTGCTGAGGACTTCAGACAAGTTATAGATGTAGACTTAAATGCACCTTTTATAATGTCTAAGGCAGTCATACCAAGTATGACTAAAAAAGGTGGTGGAAAGATTATAAATATTTGTTCAATGATGAGTGAGCTTGGTCGTGAAACAGTATCTGCTTATGCCGCTGCTAAGGGTGGGCTTAAGATGCTTACAAAAAACATTGCCTCTGAATATGGTAAATATAATATACAGTGTAATGGAATAGGTCCCGGATATATTGCAACCCCACAGACAGCACCACTTAGAGAATTACAAGAGGACGGCAGTCGTCATCCTTTTGATAAGTTTATAATTGCTAAAACTCCGGCAGAGCGTTGGGGAAGACCGGAAGATTTGCAAGGACCGGCAGTATTTTTAGCAAGTAAGGCATCTGACTTTGTAAATGGACATATACTTTATGTAGACGGTGGAATTTTAGCATATATTGGAAAGCAACCATAAGTAAGAATAAAATGAACTTATAGAGGTAGAATGAGAGGTTAATTTTAATGAATAAACTTGAAAGAAAGTTTGGAAAGTTTGCAATAAGAAATTTAATGCTTTATTTTAGTATACTATATGCACTAGGCTTTTTCTTAGATATCACAAATCCGTCATTTTATATTGAATATTTAGCTCTTGATATTTCGGCAATATTAAATGGGGAAGTATGGAGAATAATTACATGGCTCATCTACCCTACAAGTTCAAGTCCTATATGGGGACTACTTATGATTTATATGTATTATAGCCTTGGAACTACACTTGAAAGAGTATGGGGAACATTTAAATTTAATGTATTTATGTTTATGGGAATATTTTTTCATATAGTTGCCGCATTTGTTCTTTATTTTGTTTTTAAAGTTGATAGCAGAGAATGGTATATCACACCTGATAATTTAAATATGTCAATATTTCTAATGTTTGCACTTACATTCCCTGAAATGCAGTTTTATATGTTTTTTGCAATACCTATAAAGGCAAAAGTTCTAGCTATAATATATATTGTACTTGGAGCATTACAATTTATAAATGGTGGTCCGGCAGAGAAAGTAACATTATTTTTATCAGCATTTAACTTTATAATATTCTATTTATCTTCAAGAAATTGGAATAGGATAAGCCCTAGTGAGATTAAGAGAAAACGAGATTTTAGTAAAAATGTAAAGGTAAGACCAAACTCAAGTATTCATAAATGTGCAGTATGTGGCAGGACAGAAAAAGATAGTCCTGATTTAGAATTTAGATATTGCTCAAAATGTAATGGAGATTATGAATACTGCTCAGAACATTTATTTACACATAAGCATGTTGAGTAAAGTGGGTAGATTTCTAAATATAAAGCACCATTTAGTTAGAGGGAGGTGCAAAATAGTTATCGGGAGTGTCGCAAAATTAATTTTTAATAATTTTTGATGTAAACTATAAAAAAGCGTTTATAAGTTATATAGTTATATATATGGGGGTTTTCCTCGCCGTCGGCGAGGAAAACC
>CALALP010000083.1 GCA_937925515.1 uncultured Lachnoanaerobaculum sp.
AGGAAACATACACAGGTACGCTTGAAACAATAACAGAAATTGTGAGAGAAAATAATGTCAAAGCACCGGTTATAATAATAATTGGTGAAGTGGTAAATTTAAGGGAAAAAATGAAATGGTTTGAAAATATGCCGTTATTTGGTAAAAATATACTGGTTACGAGAAATAGGGATAAACAGGAGGAAATTACAAGTAAAATAATTGAGTTTGGAGGTCAGGCCATAAATATTCCTTTTATAAATATAGAATATCTTGATTTTGAAATGCCGGATCTTTCAAAATATAGTACACTTTTGTTTAACAGCCTGAATTCAGTAATTGGATTTATGAGGAAAATAAAGGATATGAGGGTGCTGGGGCACTTAAAAATAGGTGTTGTAGGGAAAAAAACAGATGAGGAAATGAAAAAATACAGGATAATTCCGGATTTTTATCCGAAGGAATATACAGTGGAAAAACTTGCCGCTGAAAGTGTAAACTTCACAGAAGAAGGAGAAAATGTACTGTTTATAGTATCCAATATTTCTCCTGTAAATGAAGAAAAATATACGGAATTATACAAAAGAAATTATGATAAGCTTATAGTGTATAATACACATAAATTGAAAATTGACAGGGAAAAAGCAGAAAAATATGCGAAGGAAAGCGATATACTGATGTTTCTGAGTTCATCAACTTTTGAATCTTTTGCTGACAGTCTTCATTTAAGTGAAAACGATGAAATGAAGGAAATACTAAGTAAAAAAACACTTGCATCAATAGGTCCTGTCACTACAAAAACTATAGAAAAATATGGACTGAAAGTAGGAGTGGAAGCCAAAGAATATACTGAAAAGGGACTTCTTAAGGCAATTCTTGATAAAACTGCTTCGGAAAAATAAAATATATGAGAATTTTCAGTTTATTTTCATTTTAAAATGGTATATAATGTATACACAAAATATAAAAAAGGAAGTAGAGATAACTTCCTTTTTAAAATTCTAAAATTTCTTTAATTTCTTTTTTACTTTTTATAAAATAAACTTTTTCTTTATATTTTTCTAAAAATATTATAATTTCTTTCATATCTTCATTTTGAAATTTATCTGTCCATTTTAACAAATCTAGTAAAGATTTCAGTGTTTCTTTTTTAGAAATTTCTAGTTTTAATTTTCTTTTGATAAATCTTTTTATAATACGAAATTTATAAATATACTTAGGTAAATCTAAAATATAGATAATATCAGCATCTTTAAAGCTTTGTTCAAGCCATTTATAATAAATTCCTTCAACAATCCAAGCATCTTTTTCTAATATATTTTGAAGTAATTTATCTCTTTTTTCAATTTCTGTCTTTATTCCATATTTTTCAGAAGAATTATCCCAATATATATTATCTAAATCATAGTGAGGAATATTATATTTATTTGATAATTTCTTTGCAAGATAAGTTTTACCTGTACCACTACAACCAATAACATGAATTTTCAAAGAAATATCCTCCTAAATTTTTATTTTTGTTTATACGAATATATTAACAAATAGTTACTACAACTATATTTTTATTTTTGGCAACTTTATTATAGAATTCTTTTAAAGTTTCAAAATGCTCAGAAAGTTCTTCTATTATTTCTTCTTTTTCTTCAGCATCGTCCCAAATATCTGGATAAATACCATTTTCAGCAAAGTTAGTCATATCAAAATTTTTTAAATAATCTTGAAAATTAATTTCATTTAGCTTTTTAGCAATTTCTATTACTCTTTCTGTTGGAATATATCTTTGAAATTCTTCAGATTCATCATTAAAGTTTTCACTACCTATAATAAATTCACTTAATATATTGTCTTCAGTAGCACCATAGATTGCAGAAATTCCATTAATTAAAAAATGAAGGGCATCCCACATTTTATCTATATCACATAATTCAGTTCCATCTTTTTCTTCCAACTCTTCAATAGTTTCAAAAAAATCATCACTTTCTAACAATTTTTTAAAATCTTCTTCTTTAACTTCTTGAT
The DNA here is from genome assembly GCA_937925515.1 of uncultured Lachnoanaerobaculum sp. Classification (GTDB taxonomy): domain Bacteria; phylum Bacillota; class Clostridia; order Lachnospirales; family Lachnospiraceae; genus CALALP01. Next base: position 1,999 of record CALALP010000083.1, read on the forward strand.
ACATTGCATACATTCCCATGCTATTACCTCCAATTGTTTATATAATATTTAGTATACGAATATTATAACAATATTTTGAGAAAAATGCAATTAGAAATTACTATGAGAAATATTTTGTGATATAATCTAATAAAAATAAACAGTAGAGGTTGAGGGAAAATATGGGGATGATAACAAATTTTTTAGCTATAATTATTGGTGGAATTTTAGGGCTGACAATAGGAAAAAAATTTAATGAAGATATAAAAAATATTATTGTAGATTGTGCAGGAATTTTTATTATGGTAATAGGTATTAAAAGTGCATTGGTTGCTCAAAAAGATATAATGATATTGATATATTTGATTATTGGAGCAGTGATAGGACAATTAATAAATATTGATAAAAGAATAAAAGATTTTAGTCAATATCTTGAAGATAAGTTTGTTAAAGAAAAGAAATCTTTAAATAATGAAAAATCTTTTGCAAAAGGCTTTTCAACTGCAACAATACTTTATTGTGTTGGGGCTATGGCAATTTTAGGTTCAATAAATAGTGGTCTTACAAATGATAATACTATTTTAAACATAAAGGCAATATTAGATGGGGTTATATCAATAGTTCTAACTTCTATATATGGAATAGGAGTTATTTTATCTGCATTTTCAGTTTTTGTTTATCAAGGAATATTTTATCTTTTTGCAAGCCAAATTAAAGCTTATTTAAGCCCTCAAGCAATATCAGAATTAAATGCAGTTGGAGGAGTGCTAGTTCTTGCAATAGGAATAAATATGACATTTAAAAAAGATATAAAAACTGCAAATATGTTACCTGCAATTTTTATACCTTTGTTAGTTTGAATTTTTTCTTAGAATATATAAATATATAGAGCTAAATCATCATTAACAAGTTTATTATAAAATTCTTTAAGTTCATTAAATTCATTAATTGTAGCTTCAATATCAAAAATATATTCTTCTTCTTTCATGGAAGAGTAAAATTTTCTTGTAGTTTTTACTCCTAAATAAGTAAAATTTTTACCTGATATTTCTTCAATAGTACCTATTTTTTCAAAATAGTCTTTTATATCAATCTTATTTAAAAAATTAGCTATTTCTTTAACTTTTTCTTTACAGCTACAATAGGAATAAATATCCTCAGGAGCAAAACTAACAGTAACCTCACCTAAAAGAGCCTCTGTAAAAATATCTCTTTCATTTTTTCCTTGAAAATCTTCCTCTTCTAATTCTTTTCCACTTGTATATAAATAATAGAAATCCTTTGCTGAAAAAACTCTTGTTGTGTATGAAGGTTCTAATTCAGAAAAATCTTCCTCAAAGTTTCCATCAAGAATTTTTGGTATATCTTCTTCTTTAACACCATAGTAACATAAATCCATACTCATAGTAAAACCTCCTAGCTTTTTTCTTAATTATAACATAAATAAATATGCTTTACTTAAATATAAAAATATGATATTTTATATTTAAGGGTGATAAAAATGTTAAATAAATATGAAAATTTAATAAAATTATATTATAAAAAGAAAAATATAGAA
>CALALP010000084.1 GCA_937925515.1 uncultured Lachnoanaerobaculum sp.
CCTACGGGGGACAAATCCCATATTACTCCTAACCTTTCAAAAACTCCTGTATACTCTTACTTGCAATATAAATATCTTGTTCTACACTTCCTCCACTTATACCAATAGCCCCTAAGAAAATATCACCTCGATATATTGGAATACCACCACCTAAAAAACAGTATTTAATAGTATCTGATTTGAAATTAGCTAGTGCAGAACTTAAACTACTTTTTGAAAGAGAATCAGTATCAAGTTTAAAAGCGGTGGCAGTTTGAGCTTTTGCAGGGGAGAGTTCAACACTTACCTCTAAAGCATTTTCCATTTTCTTAAATAACAATAACTTAGCAAATTTATCAACAACACTTATCACTACCGGAACGGATATTTCGAGAGCTATATTTTTAGCATGTTCTGATAAAATTTCAGCTTGTCTAAGATTTAAATTATTAGTTTGAGTTTCAGCCTTTTGATTTACGCCTTGAAATATATTTAAAATATTATTTAAATGTAAATTCAAGACATTTTCATCAAATAAATCCCAATAAAAAAATCGTGAAGAAACAAACCTATCTTTTTCTAGCTTAGATAGTTCTACATTTTCCATATTTGAAAAGAATAAATATTCTATATTTACTATTTTTTGAATTATATTTTCCTTACTCATAGCTCCCTCCACTATGGAAAATTTATTATTTAACCAAACAAGCTATAAACTCCTCACAAGGAGATGAGATAACTCTAGCATCGGTAACAGTCTTTTGGCTTAAAATTTCGTAGCTTGTTTTTATGGCATTTTCTATATCACTTTGATTTCCATTTATAAAAATAATTGCTTTACCGAACAAACCCATAGAATAGTCTATTTTTATAATACTTATAGGAAAAGAGGTAACTAGGGTATTTAAAATAATAAATGAATTAACAGCATTTTTTACTTCTATAATACCGATATTTTCTATATTCTTGGTTTCTTTTTTTCCTGTAATTGCATTTACAGTTTCTTTATGTATACCTGTTACATAGGAAAATTTTACAGTATTTAAGTTTTGTTCTTCAATATATTTAATCATAGATATTATATCTGCTGTATTTCCTGAGAATATAGCCAAAAATTTACCTGGGCATATTCTCATAGCCTTTAGAACAGATAAATTATAGCCTTTTAGGACTTTATCAATTATAAAGTATGCCTCGGCTATATTTAGAAATTCAAGTATACCAATGGACATAGAAACACCTCTTTACCAAATAAATGGCTTTATACAAACTACATAGTTAAAGCTTACATAACTTAAGTATATGCAGAAATATAAACAAAATCAATGTTACTTAGATTACAAGTTTTGATTCTACCATTAAAAAGTTTATTTCTTTAGCTAACGAGTTATTTTTAAAAAAAATGTGAATGAAATTTGTATAGAGTGTATATAAAATATGAGGATAACAGAAGATGAAAACAACTTAATATACTACATGTTTATTTAGGTTTGTATTTTACATATATAGAGCTTATATAATATTAACCAAAAAAAATTATAAGTGTTATCTTTATTATGTGGATAATTATTGAGAACGTTGATATACGACAAAAAATATGGAGGTGTAAATATGTTAGCTAAGGGTTTTAGTAAACCAACTGATAGAGTCGAAAGACTTAGAAAAGTTATTATTAATGCAGTGCCACAAGTGGAGTCTGAAAGAGCCTGTTTAATTACAGAATCTTATAAGGAAACAGAGAATTTACCTGTAATAATCAGAAGAGCAAAGGCTGTTGAAAAGATTTTTACAGAACTACCTGTTACTATTAGAGAAGATGAACTTATAGTTGGTTCAGTTACAGTTAATCCTAGGTCAACAGAAATTTGCCCTGAGTTTTCTTATGAATGGGTTGAAAAAGAATTTGATACTATGGCAACTAGAATGGCTGACCCATTTGAGATAAAAGAGCAGGCAAAAAGAGAGTTGAAAGAGGCATTTAAGTATTGGGAGGGTAGAACTACCAGTGCATTAGCTGATTCATATATGTCCCCTTGTACAAAGGACTGTATTGCAAATGGAGTATTTACAGTTGGTAACTATTTTTATGGTGGTGTAGGACATGTAAATGTTGATTATGGCAAGGTTCTTAAGAAAGGCTTTAGAGGAGTTTTAGAGGAAGTTATTAATGAACTTAATGCACTTGATATGGACGACCCTGAATCAATAAAGAAACGTCAGTTTTATAATGCAGTAATTATATCATATAATGCGGCAATTATATTTGCACATAGATATGCTAACAAGGCAAGAGAGCTTGCAAACATTGAAACCAATTCAAGAAGAAAACAAGAACTACTTCAAATTGCGGCAAACTGCGAAAGAGTTCCTGAGTATGGAGCAAGAAATTTCTATGAGGCTTGTCAGGCATTTTGGTTTGTTCAGATTTTGGTACAGATAGAGTCAAACGGACATTCAATATCTCCGGGAAGATTTGATCAGTATATGTATCCATATCTTAAAAATGACAATATAGACAGAGAGTTTGCACAGGAATTAGTGGATTGTATATGGGTTAAATTAAATGATATTAATAAGACTCGTGATGAGGTATCAGCACAAGCATTTGCAGGATATGCAGTATTCCAAAACCTTTGTGTAGGTGGTCAAAATGAAGAGGGACAAGACGCAACTAATGAGGTTTCATATATGGCTATGGAGGCAGTTGCACATGTAAGATTACCTCAACCGTCATTTTCTGTTCGTATTCATCAAAATACACCACTTGAGTTCTTATATAGAGCTTGTGAAGTTTCGAGACTTGGCTATGGTGTTCCTGCATTTTACAATGACGAAGTTATTATACTTGCACTTGTAGCAAGAGGAGTTGCTCTAAGAGATGCAAGAGATTACTCTATCATAGGTTGTGTAGAGCCACAAGCAGGACATAGGACTGAAGGTTGGCATGACGCTGCATTCTTTAATATAGCAAAGGTTCTTGAAATTACTCTTAATAATGGTAGATGTAATGGAAAACAGTTAGGACCTAAGACCGGAGAACTTGAAGAACTTGATAGCATGGATAAGATATTTGACGCATATCAAAAGCAGATGGAATACTTTGTAAGACATCTTGCAGAGGCTGATAATGCTGTTGATTATGCTCATATTGAAAGGTCTCCACTTCCATTTATGTCAGCATTAGTAGATGATTGTATAAAACGTGGTAAGACTTGCCAAGAGGGTGGAGCTATATATAACTTTACAGGTCCACAAGCCTTTGGTGTGGCTGATTCAGGAGATTCTCTTTATGCAATTAAGAAAAATGTATTTGATGAAAAGAAGATGACACTTAGAGAACTAAAAGAGGCACTAGAATCAAACTTTGGATTTGGAGATACTAAGGAAGTTAAGACTGCTCCTACAGGAAAGATGACAGAAGAAGATGTATATGAGGCTGTAAAGAAAATACTTGCAAGTACAGGCTCAATAGATATAGCTACACTTGAGAGTAAACTTAAGAGTCAAGATAATGCAAAACCTAAATGTTGTGATACAAAATATACTTCACTTAGGAGCATTCTTCAAAGAACAGAAACTTTTGGAAATGATATAGATGAAGTTGATGAGATAGCTAGAAAGTGTGGAAAGATTTATTGTAATGAAGTAGATAAATACTTAAATCCTAGAGGTGGTCAGTTCCAAGCAGGTATTTATCCTGTTTCTGCTAACGTACTCTTTGGTAAAGATGTTTTAGCACTTCCTGACGGAAGACTTGCTCATGAACCTCTTGCAGACGGTGTATCTCCTAGACAGGGAACAGATGTCAATGGACCTACTGCCGCATCAAACTCAGTAGCAAAACTTGACCATGCACAAGCCTCAAATGGAACATTATATAATCAGAAGTTTACTCCGTCAGCAGTTGCAGGTGATCAAGGTCTTAAGAACTTTGCATCTATTGTAAGAAGTTACTTTGACCACAAAGGAAGTCATGTTCAGTTTAACGTAATTGATAAACAAACACTTCTTGATGCACAAGCAAATCCAAAAGAAAATCAAGATCTTATTGTAAGAGTTGCAGGTTATAGTGCACACTTTGTAACTTTGGCTAAGGAAGTTCAAGACGATATTATAAATAGAACAGAGCATAATATGTAAAGTTTTCTTTCAAAGATATTTTAAAGAAAGGAGAGTCTGCTCAAAAGACAGATAAATTAGTCAGAATTTACGTTTGTGTATTATACATAAACTTGTTGTTAGAGCAATTATTTGCATACAAGGTAAAATACTAAGATGTAAAGACGTTTAAATCTCATTCATAAATATGTTTAATCACATTTTGAGTAGCAAAGTTGTCATGGAAATCATAGACTATGGTGCAAAAGGAACAGTGTTTGACATTCAGAGATTTTCTATACATGACGGACCGGGGATAAGAACCATAATTTTTCTAAAGGGTTGTCCACTAAGATGTAAATGGTGTAGTAATCCGGAATCACAAATGGCTGAACCTGAGCTTATGTATAACAGTATAGCATGTATAAGATGTGGTAATTGTGTAAAGGCGTGTAAGCAAGAGGCAATAGAACTTTCAAAAGGTTATATAGTTGATAGAAAAAAATGTAATAATTGTGCAGAATGTACTTATGTATGTTCAAGTGGTGCTTTATTTATGAAAGGTAAGAAAATGACGGTTGAGGAAGTCATTAAAGAGGCAAAAAAGGACTCAACTCAGTATTATCGTTCAGACGGTGGTGTAACATTATCAGGTGGAGAGGCATTGGTACAACAAGATTTTGCAAGAGAAGTTTTAAAAGCTTGTAAGGCACAAGGTTGGCATACAGCAGTAGAAACTGAAGGGTATGTTAGTGAATCAACAATTAGAGATGTGATACCTTATGTAGATTTGGTGCTACTTGATATTAAAAGTTTTGATTCAGATAAACATCTTGCTTACACAGCTGTTAGAAATGAACTTATAAAGAGCAATGCAAAGATAATTCAAAGTATTAGCGATACTATAATAAGAGTACCTGTTATACCACATTTTAATGCAGATAAAGAAGAAATTACCTATATTGTTAAGTTTGTAAAAACTTTACCTAATGTTAAAGAAATGCATTTACTTCCATACCATAGATATGGTGAAAATAAATATAAACTTCTAGGAAGAAAGTATGAAATGGAGGAAGTAAAGGGATTAAGTGAAGAATTTATGAATGAACTTAAAGATATAGTAGAAAGTTATGACTTGAGATGTCAAATTGGTGGCTAAAGGAGGTAGAAATGGATAAGGAGTTATTGGAGAAAGTTATGGGGCAAGTTTCACAAGAACTTGGAATAAAAAACAGTTCAAAGCCGGCTAAACCCTCAATAGGTGTTACTGAGTTTGTAGGAACAGCCCTAGGAGATACTATTGGACTTGTAATAGCAAGTGTAGACCCTTTACTTACAGATACAATGAAACTTGGAAAGTATAAGTCAATAGGAATTATAGGTGGTAGAGTTGGCGCAGGACCACAAATTATGGCAGTAGATGACGCAGTTAAGGCAACAAATACAGAGGTTATTACAGTAGAACTTGCAAGAGATACTAAAGGTGGAGCAGGTCATGGAAGTCTTATCTATATTGGTGCTGAAGATGTATCTGATGCTAGACGTGCCGTTGAGATAGCACTTGAAAATCTACCAAAGTATTTTGGAGATGTTTATTCAAATGATGCAGGACATTTGGAGTTTCAATATACTGCAAGAGCAAGTTATTGCTTAGAGAAAGTTTTTGGAACACCACTTGGAAAGTCATTTGGAATGGTATGTGCAGGTCCTGCTGCAATAGGAACTGTACTTGCAGATGTGGCAGTTAAAGCTGCAAATGTAGAAGTAGTAAAATATTGTTCCCCGGGTCAAGGAACAAGCTATTCAAATGAGGTTATACTACTATTTACAGGAGATTCAGGTGCAGTAAGACAGGCTGTAAAAGCGGCAATAGATGTAGGAATTAAGTTACTTGGAACTTTAGGAGATACTCCTAAGTCCACTACTACACCATATATTTAATATATAGTATAAGTAAAAGGTTAAATAAATAATATTTTGGAGGTTTAATATGGTATCAGATGCATTAGGAATGGTTGAAACCAGAGGTTTGGTAGGAGCTATTGAGGCAGCAGATGCAATGGTAAAAGCTGCTAATGTAAATTTAGTAGGTTATGAAAAGATAGGTTCAGGACTCGTAACAGTTATGGTTAGAGGAGATGTAGGAGCAGTTAAGGCGGCAGTTGATGCAGGTGCAGCCTCAGCAGCAGCTATTGGCGAAGTAGTATCTACTCATGTAATTCCAAGACCACACATGGATACAGAGAGAATTATACCTAAGTTTGAGAAATAGTTTTTTAGCATTTGACGTGCTTGAAAAGATTTTTAATCTAATGCAAACCGTCGCAGGATAATTACTCTATCTTGTGACGGTTTTAATGCTTAAGGGATTCATTTCCAAATATTTCTTATTAAGAGGTTTAAGATGCAGGAGAAAGATTATAACATATTTTTAAAAAGTATTGTAGAAAAGGTTCTTGCACAACTTGAGGCTGAAAAAAAACTAAGAGAAAATTCGTCATCAATATATATAGTGATTAATAGTAAATGGGATAATAAGTATTACCTTTTAATTGATGAATTAAAAGCTTTAGCTGATGAATCTATTAATATTTTATTTTTTGATGATGAGGACTGTGAGTGTGTAAATAGATTTAGAGAAGTTTATAACTCGGAAAAATTTTATAAAGCCCTTACAGCAGAGATAAAAGCAGAGGACAAAGTTATATTTCCGGTGGTTTCAAGAGATGAAGTTATACAGACTGTAAATTGCTATAGTAATACCGATACAACAAAACTTATAAGAAAAAGTTTTGAGGCAGGTGCAAATGTATATTTTTTGAAATATGGAATAGAAAAATTGTCAGGTAGAGAACCGGAGGGCTATAAAAAGAAAATACTTAATTACTATAAGGAATTATTGGAACTAGGTATTGAAATACGAGAAAATATAAAGGTGGTGGTATAGTTGAAATACACATTGGGAATGGTTGAAGTTGTGGGACTTGTGGCAGGAATACTTGTTGCAGATGCAATGGCAAAAGCCGCTAATGTAGAAATAAATGATATAGAAAATACCAAGGGACTTGGCTATATAACTATAAAGATTACAGGAGATGTTGGGGCAGTAAAATCAGCAATAAGTGTCGGAAAGCAGGAGGCTATATCACATGGAAAATATATAAGTTCCTGTGTTATATCGAGAATGCATGAATCAAGTTCAGAATTATTTATAAAAAATAAGTCTGACAAGGAGTCATTAAAAACTGAAAAAAATACTATTACAAAAACAGACAATTCTAAAGCTAAAAAAGAAGTTTTAAGTCCAAAAGAACAAACTTTTGTTAAAGAAGTTGAAATAAAAGATAGTGTTGAAAATGACGACAAAACAACCATTAAAACAGAAGAGATAGTAGTAAAAGAAGAAATTAAAAATCAAAAAGAAGACATTACAAAAGAAATAAAAGAAGTAATTAAAGAAGATGTTAAAACAGAAACATTAGAAGAACCAAAAGACAAAAATCAAATTGTGCTTAAAGAAGTTAAAACTAGCAATGCAACAAAGGGTAAAAAGAAAAAATTATAAATTTAATTAGGTGAGAACATGTTTATTGCAAAGATAGTTGGTAATGTAGTTGCTACAAAGAAAAATGATACACTAATCGGATATAAGCTTATGGTTATACAACCTATTAATGCAGATATGACCGAAAGAGGACATCAGTTAGTGGCAGCTGATTATGTAGGGGCAGGTATAGGAGAGTATGTGCTTGTAGGTTCAGGTTCATCAGTTAGAGTTGAGGAAAAAAGGAAAAGTTCTTTAGTAGATATGGCTATTATAGGCATAATTGATGAAATAGTAGTTTGATTGGAGGGCAGTGTATGGGAGAACAAAAAGGCGTATTTACATCTGTAAATGGTGCTATAAGTGCAGCAAGAAGTTCATTTTTGATATATTCCAAGCTCTGCTTAAAAGATAGACAGGATATAATTAATGCACTTAGGAGTGGTCTGTTACCTTTTGTAAGAGAGCTTGCTGTTATGTCTTGTGAGGAAACTTGCATGGGTAAAGTAGAAGATAAGATAACAAAGATAGAACTTGCAATTAACCAAACTCCTGCAACTGAGGAACTTACAACAACAGTTAAGACAGGGGACGGAGGAATGACATTTTTTGATTATTCTCCATTTGGTGTTGCTTGTGCTATACATCCAAGTACAAATCCATGTGAAACCATGATTAATAATACTATCGGTTTGCTTGCAGCAGGAAATAGTGTTATTAACTGTCCACACCCTAGAGCAATGGAAGTTTCAAAGTATTTAACCAACATTATAAATAAAATAATCTTTTCTGTATGTGGACTTGATAACCTAGTTGTAACCTTAGATGAATGTATGCTCAAATACATTAAAGAGATTATGTATCACCCTGATGTAGATTTTATAGTATCTACCGGAGGTTCTGACAATGCCAGAGCGGCACTTGCTTGCAATAAGAGAGTGATTTCAGGAGGAAGTGCAAATCCTACTTTTATAGTTGATGAAACAGCAGACATAGAAAGGGCGGCATACAACATAGTTAAAGGGGCAAGCTTTGATAACAACATTACTTGTGTTAGCGAAAAAAATATAATAGTTGTAGAAGAGATTGCAGATAGGTTTGAAGAAGAACTTAGAAAAAATGGCGTTTATTATGTTAAGGATATGGTGGAAATGCTTAAGCTTTCAAAGATACTTTTGACAGAAGATTTGCTACCTAATAAGGCATGGGGTGGAAAAGAGGTATCCAAGATTTTAAATGCTGCAAATATCACAACATATTTAGATTATAAACTTATTGCTGTTGAAACTGTAAAAATACATCCATTTGTAACAAAAGAATTACTTGTTCCACTTATTTCAATAGTGAGAGTAAAAGACTTTGATGAGGCACTTGAAGTTGCTGTATTGGTAGAGCAAAATTTAAAGCATACAGCAGGTATTCATTCAAGTAGAATTGACAGGCTTAACCTCGCTGAAAGAGTATTAAAGACTTCTATATTTATAAAAAACGGTTCATCTCTTGACGGTATAGGTATATGTGGAGTAGGAGGTACAAGCTTTACTATTGCAAATGTAACCGGAGAGGGGGCTGTTTCAGCCAAGGACTTTGTGAGAAAAAGAAGATGTGCCATAGTAGATAAGTTTTCAATGATATAGCAGGCACTCTTTCAAATTAAAAAAAGTAAAGAAGATGAAAAATTAGTAGATAAATTTTCAATGCTATAGCAAATACTCTTTACAGATGTAAGAATTAGAATATTTATTTAATGAGGAAGATGTAATGGAAAGAGTAAATCTAAAAACAGAGATTTTCATAGGCAAGGATTCACTAGATATACTAAAAGAAATTAAAAATTCAAATGTGCTTATTATATCAGATAGTTTTTTAGTTAAAAATCATGCAGTAAATAGGATTACTGAAAAACTTTCAAAGAGTAATAAAGTTAAAATATTTGACCATGTAGAGCCTGACCCCCCACTTAATTCAGTATCGGAAACTATAAAAAATATACTTGAGATAAATGCAACGTATATCATAGGTTTTGGTGGAGGTTCTGCTATTGATACTGCAAAGGGGGCTATATATTTCTTAAAAGAATCAGGTAAACTTACAAAAGATATAAAGTTTATTGCAATTCCTACGACTAGTGGTACAGGTTCAGAGGTTACTTCATTTGCAGTAATATCAGATAGAGAAAAGCATATAAAGCATGCTCTAATATCAGATGATTTACTTCCGAATGCAGCAATACTTGATGTTGAATTTACAAAAACAGTGCCTAAGTCAGTTGTAGCAAATACAGGAATGGACGTACTTACACATATCTTAGAAAGTTATGTAGCTAAGGGAAGTAATGATTATTCAGAGGCATTGGCAGAAAAATCAGGCGAGCTACTTGTAAAATATCTATATAGAAGTTATTCAAATAGTGAAGATAGTAAGGCGAGAGAAAAAGTACATATTGCATCGAATATGGCAGGTATGTCTTTTAATATAGCAGGTTTAGGTATTAATCATAGTATTGCACACCAAATAGGGGGCATGTACCATGTAGCACATGGACTTGCGAATTCAATACTTTTAACGAGCGTAATAGATTATAACTCAAGAGAACCTAAGGTTAAGGAAAAATATAGCGAGTTTGCAAAGAAAATAGGTTTAGTTGAATGTAGTGTATCAGTTGATTTTGCCGTAAATGTATTAAAAGAATTTATTAGAATACTGATGAAACTTATGGAAATGCCAAGCAAGCTTAAAGATTGTAAAGTTGAAAAAACTTTATTTATGAAAGATTTAGAGCTACTTGCTTTAAATGCAATGAAAGATAATTGCTTTGCTGCAAATCCTACAATTATAGATAAAAACGGTATTATCAATATTTTAAAATCTATTTATGAATAATTTATACTAATAGATTACTTAGATATGTTACAATTTATAGTATATTTGTATAATGTTTACAGTTATAAGGAGGAATTTCATGAAAGATGAAAGCATTGTCAATATATCTATAAATGAAGAATATTTAGGAGATAAAAGACAGATAGATATAATATCTATATTTGGAAAGGAAAACTTAGAAGAGATTCAAAAAGTTATATCAGATGTAACAGGGCTTGCCTTTGTTACTGTTGACTATAAAGGTGAGCCTATAACTGAACCGACAGGCTTTACTACATTTTGTCAAAAAATGAGAAAAGACCCAGATAGGAGTCAACTTTGTAAACTTTCAGATGCAACAGGAACTATTATAGCTGCAACAAGTAGGCAGTCAAGTATTTATTTTTGCCCATGTGGACTTTTGGAAGTGGCAATACCGATTGTAGTAAATGGAAGATACTTAGGGGGCTTTGTAGGAGGTCAAGTAAGATGTAGTAATGCACCTGATTATGTAATGAAGATAAGTAAAAATGTATTAAGTGCAGGCAGAGATTTAAAAGATGTAGATATAAATTCAAAAGAATATGAAGAAGATTTAAAAGACGCAAGCATTTATTCTTACAATGAATTTGTATCCATATCTAAGTTAGTAGAACTTATAATAAATCAGCTTACAAAGCATGAAATTATATCAGGCTATAATAAAATGGAAAACTTAAGCCGAATAGAAATCTTAGAAAATAAGGTTAAAGAGCTTGAATATAAAAATGCTATTTTAAAGAGCCGTTATAATGATTTATCGAGAAGTGCTAATTTATTTTTTAGCAGAAACATTTTCAATATGATTTCAAACTTATCTATCATAGAGGGTGCAAAAAAGACTAATGATGCAATACTTAAGTATTCAAATTTTATAACTGATGAACTACAAAATAAGGATAAATCAAGCATAAGAGATGAATTACAAAGAGTAGAAAATTTTATAGACATAAATCAGATAAGATATGAAAATAGAATAATTTATGAGGTGGAAGTTGAAGAGGAAAATTTGGGAAATAGAATTCCGTTTTCGCTTATACTTCCGTTTGTTCAAGCTCTAATTTACTATGGCATGAACATGAGTGAGTCAGATTGCTTTTTAAGTATAAATATAGTACTTGAGAAAAATGATATAAAAATACAGATAAGAAACAATAAGGTTGGCTTAGCTATAAATGAGCTAGAGAAAAAATATAAGATATATGGCGAAAACCATGAGGGTATTTTAATACTTAAGGCTATTAAAAATGTTATAAAGGCAATAGAAGATATATTTGGAAATGAATACAAGGTTTTAATAGAAAATCTTGAGGGAAATAACAATATAATTATTAGGTATCCGGTTGATTTTGATGAAGGAATATAAGTATGTATAAAGTTTTGGTAGTTGATGATGAAGTTATTATGAGAAAGGCAGTTGCTAAGATAATATCTGAAGTAGAGGGATTTAGTACAATTCTTTTTGCAAGTAATGGTCAAGAGGCAGTAGATATATGCAATGCTGAAAATATAGATATTATTTTTATGGATATTATGATGCCTAGAAAAGACGGCATTACAGCAAGTAAAGAGATTCTTGGCATAAACCCTAATATAAGTATATACATAATCTCAAGCTACCATAGTTTTGAACTTGCACAAGAGGCATTAAAAAGCAAGGTAAAACAGTATATTATAAAGCCTTTAAAAGTAGAAGTTATAAAGAATATATTAAGTAATTTTAGAAAAGTAGAGGATTCGGAAAAGATTGTAAGTAATACAGATATATATAAGTATATATATGATTATGATTTCAAAGGACTTTATAGTAAGATACCTGACATTTGTTTAGAACTAAAAGAAAAATATAAGGAAAGAAATTTAAAAAAGATTGCAAATAGATTTGTAGTTCTTTTGTTAGATGAATTTTTCCCAAAAGATACAAAACTTACTAAAGAGATAAAGGAAAAGTTAGATTTTAAAACATCTTTTCAAAATGATCAAAGACTTTTGTTTTTGTGGCTCTTTAAGGTATTTGAGTATGTTTTTATAGAAAGAAGTTGTGATAAATACACTATACTTAGGGCGATATATTTGTATATAGAGGAGAATATAAGAAAGCATATATCACTTGATGATATAGTAAAAGATTGCAATGTATCTCAAGGCTATTTAAGTAGGATTTTTAAAAAAGAATTGAATATGACAGTTATGAATTACATTCATATAAAAAAGATAAATTTAGCTAAGGAATACATTTGCATATCAAGGCTTGGAGTATCAGAGATTTATAGTTTGGTTGGATATAATGAATTCAGTTATTTTTGTAAATTGTTTAAAAAATACGAAAATATGACAGTTTCTGAATTTAGACATATAGGTAATATGGCAGAATTTAGCTAAAAATAAGGAAAGGAAAATATATAATGTCTTATTAATTCATTATATAAGGTGAAAGTATGGTAAAGATATTAACCTCGGAATCAGTAACTGAGGGGCATCCTGATAAAGTATGTGATAGGATTTCAGATGCTATACTTGATGCTCACTTAAAAGAAGATAAATATTCGAGAGTGGCATGTGAATGTCTTATAGCCAATAATGCACTCTATATAGGTGGAGAGATTACTTCAGAGGCAAGAGTTGATATAGAAGATATTGCAAGGAAAACTATAAAAAGAATCGGATATATTGATAATAGCAGTGGTTTTGATGTGGATAATGCCGAAATAGTAGTTAATATTACAAAGCAGTCAGAGGACATTGCAGTAGGAGTTATAAAAGATAAGATAAATGCAGGAGATCAAGGAATGGTTTATGGTTTTGCTTGTGATGAAACATTAAATTATATGCCATTTACAATAGATACAGCTCATAAACTTGCTAAAAGACTTGAAGAGGTAAGAAAAGAAAACATTATTAAAAAACTTTATCCTGACGGAAAAACTCAAGTTAGTGCAGTTTATGATAAATTTGGAAATGTAAAAAGCATTGACAGTGTGGTTATAGCGGCACAACATCATAAAGACGTTGACATTGGAAAATTAAGATGTGAAATCATAGAAAAGGTAATATTTGAGGTTGTAGATAAAAAACTACTTTCGCCATTAACTAAATTACATATTAATACAACAGGTGTCTTTTCAAAGGGAGGGCCGGCAGCAGATACAGGCTTAACAGGTAGAAAGATAATAGTTGATACTTATGGTGGAATAGCAAGACATGGAGGAGGGGCATTTTCAGGAAAAGATGCCTCAAAGGCTGACAGAACTGCCTCATATCTGGCAAGATATATTGCAAAAAATGTTGTAGCGGCAAATCTTGCAAAAAGATGTGAAGTTGAGATGTCATTTATAATAGGAAAAGAGGCGGCACAAACTATTTATATAAATACTTTCAGAACTAATCTAGTTTCTGAGGAAGTAATAGCAGATGCTGTGATGAATACATTTGATTTAACTATTGATAACACAATTAATGAATTTAACCTTAGAAGTCCAATATATGAAGAATTGTCATCTTACGGACATTTTGGTCGAAATCCTGATAAGTTTTTATGGGAAAGGACTGATAAGGTAAATATACTTAGAGCTAAATGCAAGCTTATCTAAAAAAATAAGTAAAGGAGCTTTCATGAACAAGGAAGAATTTATAAGTTTGGTGGCAAAAAAAGTTGCAGATAGACTTAATGAAATAGAAAAGTATAAGATTCCGGTAGGAGTTTCAAATAGACATATACATTTAACAAGGCAAGATTTAGATTTACTATTTGGAAAAGGCTATGAACTTACCAAGAAATCAGATTTAAAGCAACCGGGGCAGTTTGCAGCAAATGAAACAGTTACAATAAGGGGAGCAAAAGGGGAGTTTGAAAAAGTAAGAATACTTGGCCCACTTAGAAAAAAAACTCAGGTAGAAATATCTATGACAGACTCTTTTAGATTGGGAGTTAAAGCCCCTATAAAGGAATCAGGCAAGATAGAGGGAACTCCGGGAATTGAAATTATAGGTCCTAAAGGAAATATAATCATAGATCAAGGTACAATAGTTGCTCTTAGACATATACACATGACAAATGCACAAGCTAAGTCAATGGGAGTTGTAGACGGACAGTTTGTAGATGTGCAAGTCTATGGTCAGAGAAAAGCAACTATTTCAAAGGTACTCATAAGAGTATCAGATTCATTTGTACTTGAAATGCATTTAGATACAGATGAGGCAAATGCAGTCGGTATAAAAAATGGAGATTTTGCTATTCTTAAACTATAATCAAAAAAATGAAAGGAGATATAGCTTTTTAGCTATGTAAAAAAATATGAATCAGGATTTATTACAAGATATTGTAAGACAGGTACTTGGCGAGATGAAATTGGAGTCAGAGGCTGTTAATAATGTTTATGAATATGGAATATTTGCAGATATGAATGAGGCAATAAATGAAAGTGAAAAAGCACAAAAAAAATTACTTGAATATAGTGTAGAACAAAGAAATGACTTTGCAAATGCTATAAGAAAAGAAATTTTAAAGAAAGATAATCTTGAAATGATTTCAAGAGATGCAGTTGATGAAACAGGAATTGGTTGTTTTGAAGATAAAATTGTAAAAAATAGAGTTGCAGCACAGAGAACTCCGGGAATGGAAGATTTATGCACAAAGGCAGTTACAGGTAAGGATGGAATTATGCTTGAGGAATACTGTCCATTTGGAGTTATTGGAGCTATAACCCCTACAACAAACCCAACAGAAACTATAATAAATAACTCTATTTCTATGATAGTAGGAGGAAATACAGTTGTATTTTCGCCACACCCAAGAGCTAAAAATGTTTCTATTAAACTTGTTAAAATGATTAATAAGGCATTGGAAGATGCAAATGCACCTAGAAATCTTGTAACAATGGTAGCCACTCCGTCTATTGAAAATACTAATTTAATGATGTCAAATCCTAAAATCAGACTTTTGGTAGCTACCGGAGGCCCTGCTATTGTAAAAACAGTACTTTCTTCAGGTAAGAAAGCAATAGGGGCAGGAGCAGGAAATCCACCTGTGGTGGTAGATGAAACAGCTGATATTGAAAAGGCGGCAAAAGATATAGTTTCAGGAGCAAGCTTTGATAACAATGTACCTTGTATAGCTGAAAAAGAGGTTTTTGCAGTCGAAGAAATATGTGATAAATTGATATACTTTATGAAGAAAAATGGTGCTTATGAGATAGTTTCAGAGGAAATAGTTGATAAGCTTGATAAGTTAGTTTCACAAGAAAATGGCAAGCCTAAGACTGAATTTGTAGGAAAATCTGCAAAATATATATTAAGTAAATTGGGTATATATACAGATAGTGATATTAAGCTTATTATATGTAGAACAAATAAAAATCATCATTTTGTAAAAGAGGAGATGCTTATGCCGATACTTCCGGTAGTAAGTGTTTCAGATGTAGACATTGCAATAGATTATGCTTATGAGGCAGAGGGGGGCAATAGACATACAGCAATTATGCACTCTAAAAATGTAGATAAACTTTCCAAAATGGCAAAGAAATTAGAGGCTACAATTTTTGTTAAGAATGCACCGTCTTACTCCGGAATAGGTGTAGGAGGAGAGGGACATACTACATTTACCATAGCAGGCCCAACAGGAGAGGGCATAACCTCTGCAAAGTCATTTTGTAGAATAAGAAGATGCGTTATGAAAGATGCGTTTAGTATAAGATAGAAGTTGACATCTATCGAGCTGTTGAGAATAGTTATTCTTGGGGACAAAACTAATTTTTATGAATATTACTATATTATTATGTGGGATTTGTCCCCCATAGG
>CALALP010000085.1 GCA_937925515.1 uncultured Lachnoanaerobaculum sp.
GCAAATATAGTTTTCTCTGTATTTGTACGAAAAACATAGTTACTAATGAAAATTAATTTTGCAACAGCCCCATAATAATGAATAAATAAACTAGCTATTTTCCAATAGAGAGCAAATAAGATAGTAATATTTGTAAAATTAAATTTGCAACAGTTTTCCTAACTTTCTCTCAATGGAAGTTTTAAACTAATTTTAGTTCCTTTTCCGACCTTGGAATCAATTTCAAAGCCGTATTTTTCGCCGCACAAAATTTTAATGCGTGATAATACATTGTTCATTCCGATTCCACCTGAAATGTTTCTTTGTTCATCAAAAACTTTAGCGTCTTTTTTCTCTACATCAAAACCTATACCGTCATCAATAATATCTATAATTAAAAATTCATTTTCCAATCTATAATTAATATCTATGTGTCCTCTAGCTTTCTTACCTCTTATACCATGGTAAATTGCATTTTCTACTATGGGTTGTATGATAAGCTTAGGCACATACATATCTAACAAACTATTATCTCCTGTTATACTATATTGTAAAAGTTCCTCATATCTTACCTTTTGAATATTTAAGTAACTTATTGTATGCTCAAGTTCAACTTCAAGAGGAATAAAGTCCTTTCCTAATCTAAGTGAAATTCTAAGCATTTTCCCAAGTGCAGAAGTTACTTTTACAACTTCTTTAGACTGATTAAGCTCTGCAAGCCAAAGTATTGTATCTAAAGTATTATATAAAAAATGTGGATTGATTTGGCTTTGCAATGCCTTAATCTCAAATTCACGTCTAAGAGATTCTTTTTTAGCAATGTTTTCAGTAAGCAATTTTATTCTGTCTATGAGATGATTATACTCTTTTGCAAGTGAATTTACTTCATTTACTCTACTACTTTTAATTTCTATATGTTCCCAAGTTTCATCAGCTTTCATCATTATTTTAGTAAGCTCTATTATAGGACTACTTAGAAAATGTGAAATCACGCTACCGATTATAATCGAAAACAATATAGTAACTGCTATTGCAATAAATAATGTCCTTAGTAGATTATCCTGTAATAGCTTTAAATTTTCCCTTGAAACCACCCCATATAAAGTCCAATCAGAATCTAATACAGAAGTACTATACATAGTGGCTTTGTCTGAATCAGGAATACTCATATTTTCTAAAACATTTTTATCAGGGTGATATATTATAGTGCCGTCTGCTGAAAGAATGTAGACATATCCGTCTTTCCCAAGACTTAGACCATTTATATAATCTTCAATAAACTTATATGAAACATCTATAATTACAATTCCAAGATGAATGTTATCATCTGACTTAATTTCTCTACATATTGATACCACCCAATCGCCATTATCCATTTCAAACACTCCATGTCCTGTGGGAGCGAGTATTGGCATAGCTGATGATGCTAATGCTTTTTTATACCATTCTTGATTCATCATATCATTTGTAATGGGAACTGCCATATCATTTCCACTTGTAATAACATGACCTGTTTTTGACACCACTGAAATAGATTTTATTCTTGGATCACTTTTTTTTGCAAGCTTTATTAGGGAGGAAATAGAGTTTAGCGAACTTGCATCTGTGTCATTAAGTGCATTTATTATATCAGGGTGCATTGCAATAATATCACTAAAGGATTTCAGCTTATCTAAATAGCCATGTATGTAATTTGCCGCTAATGCTATTGACTCATTAGTTTTTTTAATGTCATCAGTTTTAAGTATATTGGAAGTAAGGGAATATGAAAGCCCTGTAAATATACTTATTATAATTGTGGAAAATATTAAAAAGGCTGCTGCCATTCTCACATTTAGTCTTGAGAAAAAACTTTTAAATTTCATTGTTTAGTACTCCCTGTCTAAACTGTTTTGGAGTAATATTATAAGTCTTTTTAAACTTTGTAATAAAATAGTTTACATCATCATATCCAACTGCTTGTGCTATCTCAAAGTTTTTCATATTCTTTGATAAAAGTAATAATTTTGCTTGTTCCATACGCTTAATACCTACATATTCCTGAAAAGGTATTCCATAATTTTTCTTAAAAACATTACTTAGATAATTACTGTTAAAACCTAGATCATCAGCCATTTTCCCTAGTGAAAAATCAATTTCAAAAATATGTTCCTTAGTATATGCCGACACCCTTGTAAGTTCTTCATTTGAACTAATTATATTTGAGGAAATATCATTTATCTTTTTATCTATATTTAACTCACGAAGTCTTGAGGTTACTCTTTTTAAAACTTGCTCAATATCTGATTTATTTACCGGCTTTAAAAGATAATCATCAACTCCGATTCTTATAGCATTCTGCATATATTCAAAATAGTCATAACCTGTAATCATAACTATTCTAATCTTGGAATCAATCTCCTTTATCTTATTTGCCAAAGTAAGTCCGTCCATATCAGACATATTTATATCTAAAAAAGTTATGTCAATTTTTTTTGTTTTAATTATATCAAGTGCTGATTTAGCATCAGCCGCCTCAAATGTGTTGTCAATTCCAATTTCCGATAAAACAGCCATTGACTTTATTCCACGTCTTATAAGCGGCTCATCATCTACTAAAAGTAAGTTATACATATTTTTCCTTTAAAATTATTCTACAAATGACTTAAGATAACCATATCCCATACTTTCCATATCTGAAAGTGGAATAAATTTAATTGATGCAGAATTAATGCAATATCTCTTTCCACCAAGTTCCTTAGGTCCGTCATCAAACACATGTCCAAGATGAATGTCTGCTATCCTACTTCTTACTTCAGTCCTTGTCATATTAAAACTATTATCTTCAAGATATTTTACAACTTCTTTATCTATCGGCTTTGAAAAACTTGGCCAACCACAACCTGATTCAAATTTATCTTTTGATGAAAATAAAGGTTCTCCTGAAGTTATATCTACATAAATTCCTTTTTCAAAATTGTCCCAATACTCATTACTAAAAGCATGTTCTGTATTATTTTCAACTGCTACTTTATATTGAATATCTGTAAGTGTTTTCTTTAATTCATCATTGCTTGGTCTAGTATATTTACTAGGGTCTATAAGTGGCTTATCTGCAAGGCTTAAATCAATATGACAGTAGCCGTTTGGATTTTTTTCTAAGTAATCCTGATGATATTCCTCAGCCTTATAGTACTGCTTAAGTGGTAAAACTTCAATTACAATAGGCTTATCATATTTTTCCTGTTCCTTATTTAAAACTTTTTCAATTACTTCTTTATCCTTTTCATCAGTATAGTAAACTCCTGTTCTATACTGTACTCCTCTATCATTTCCTTGCTTATTTACACTTGTAGGGTCTACAACTCTTAAGTAATAACTAAGTAAACTTTCTAAACTAATTTCACTTGGATTATAAGTAACCTTGACTGTTTCTGCATGCCCACTGTTTCTGTAAACTAAATCTTCATAAGACGGATTTTCAGTATTTCCATTGGCATATCCACTTTCGGCATCTACTACACCACTTATTTTTTGCATATATGCCTCTACTCCCCAAAAACAGCCTCCTGCAAGATAAATTGTCTTTGTATCTGTATTTTTCATCTTTTCTATCTCCATACTAGAATTTGCTTTCATCTTGTCTGCCATAGCTTTTTCTACATCAGATTCCTTATATTCTACCATACTTTTATCTTTATTTTCTATCTTGTTTTTTAGGTTATTTTTTGCACTTACATTTGTACAAGCTGCTAAACTTGTAACTACAAATAAAGATAAAATTATTTTAAATGCTTTTTTCATCTTAATTCTCCAATATTCTTTTACATATTATTAGCTATGGAGCTATTGCAAAATAGTTATTTTGGGATTTGTCCACATAATAAATATATCTTGTTTTCCAATAGGAAACGCAAAAGTTAATTTTACAACAGCCCCACATAAGCATAAGAAATAGTAAAATAATAATTTTAACTAGGTAAATATTTCTCTCTATAATACATTATTTTTCATTGTTTCATTAATAACTTTATTTTCATTATGTCCAACTCTTACTTCTGAAACCTTAGAATCAGAGTCAACATATATTGAAGTGGGATAAGCTACAACTCCAAGTTCTTTTGCTACTTTGCCGTCCTCATCAAATAATACCTTAATATTTTTATAACCTAAGGAATTAAACCACTTTTTAAAACTTTCAGCATCTTTTTCGCCTCTTACATTAGGACTTACAAGAGTAATTATTTCATATCCATTGTCCTGACCTGCAAGAGTATTTAAATCTTCAAGCCCTGCAAGACAAATTGAACACCAAGACGCCCAGTATTTCATATATACTTTTTTTCCTTTATATGAACTTAAACTTACAGTATTTCCGTCTAAATCTTTTAGAGAAAAATCTAATGACTTTGTATTTTCTGATTTAGAATTTACTGCTTTCATATTATCAGCTTTCATATCATTAGTTTTCATATCATCGGAACTTGTTTTATCTGATTTCATGTTATCATGTTTCATGTCATCTTGCATTTTCATATCATCTTTCATATTATCAGACTTCATGTCGTCTTTTTTTATCTCCATACCCTCCGGTTTTACTTCATTTCCCATATTATCTTTGCCTACTTCAACAGACTCCATTTTATCTTGATTCATATTAGTATCCATTTTTGACTCTGCCATGGTAGTACTTTCTTTCATATTATCTTTCATTCCACTTTTTACTTCAGCCTTTCCTGAACAAGCTACTAAAGTTGATACAATTGCAACTGCTACTAATGTAAATATTTTCTTTTTCATATTATACTCCTTTTTATGTCTATTTTTTATTTTTATCCTAAATGGATTATGTTTTCAAAAATTGCTGTTAAATTTGCGAGTTTATTGCTCATAAGCACCAAACCCATTACTACTACTAAGAAACCACCAACTCTCTTTAAAGTAAGAGTATGTTTTTTTAGAAAGCTAAAATGCCCCATCATAAACTTTGTTGCAATCATCATTATGATAAATGGTATTGAAAGCCCTAGAGTGTATACAAGCATAAGTAGTCCACCATAAATCACTCTACCCTCTCCTATTGAAAGCGTAAGTATTGCCCCAAGCACAGGTGTAGCACAAGGTGTCCAGCCTAAACTAAAAGATACACCTGTAAGATAACTTCCTAGAGCCTTAGTTTTATTATTTTCAAATTGGAAACCTCCAAGCATATCAAGTTTTTTAATGTGAATGATTCCCATTTGATGTATACCAAGTATTACTACTAAAAGCCCTGCAAAAAATACCACTCTGCTATCTGATATAAATGAACCTAGAAAGCCTGCACCAATTCCAAGTGCTACAAAACTTGTAGAAAGTCCAAGTATAAAGGCAATAGTCTTTATAAAACCTCCTATATTAAACTCTCTTTTAAATAATCTAAGTTTTTTATATTCGCCGTCCTCATCTCCAAGCATACCTATGTATACAGGTATAAGTGGAAATGTACAGGGAGCAAAAAATGATAAAAATCCTGCTACTAAAACCGTAGTAAGCACTAACTCATTGCCAAACATTTCTACCTCCAATCATTTGTAATTTTTATCTAAATATATGATACTATCAAATTACGCTCAATATAATAGAATATGATGAGTAAAAACTTGAATATTGTGAGATAAAGTAGAACTCTTTATATAAAAATATTTTGTTCTCTATTTAGAAAACAAAAAAGTTGTATTATTTATTGTTATACTATCTTGCAATGTCCCTAATTATTAAATTTCATTTTTGTAACTTATGTAACTGAAATTTTTTCAAAAATAATATATATTAAAATAGTTAGATTTACCTAACCAAAATTAAATCAAATTCAATAAATTCAAATGGAGGGGATATTATGAAAAAACTATATACAAGTATTGTTGCACTGGGACTTAGTCTTTCTCTTATTGCTTGTTCAGCAGGTGGAAATAAAACTACAAGTTCAGCAGAAACCACTAAAGCAGTTGAAACCACTGTATCAGAAACTACTAAATCAGCAGAAACTACCAAAGAAGAAAGTAGCTCTGTTGCCAGCAATAAAGAAACAAGAACTGTTACAGATCATGCAGGAAATACAGTAGAAGTACCTGCCAAAGTAGAAAGAATTGTCATTGACCAAATTCCTATACTTTCAACTTATATGTCATATTTTGAGGGTAAAACTCCTTATCTTGTAGGGTTTGCAGGTTCATTTAAAGACACTATTTCAAAGACTGTTTTAAAAGACATTGCACCGGAACTCTATGAGGCATCTGATACTGTATATGCACAAGCAGACCTCAATATTGAGGAAGTTATAAAGCTTAAGCCTGATGTTGTTTTCTACAATGCAAACAACAAAGAACATGCACAAATCTTTAAAGAGGCAGGTATTCCGGCAGTAGGTTTTGCTACTGTAAATAATGATACAGGTGCACCTGCCGATTCACTTATAAGATATAAGGAGTGGCTACATCTTTTAGAAGATGTATTTGGAGAAAAAGGTAAAATGGACACATTTATTGCCGAGGGAGATAAGATAGTTGCTGATGTGAAGTCAAAAATTGATGCAATCCCTGCTGATAAGCGTCCTACTGCAATGATTTTATTCCAATTAAATGACGGAGCTCCTACTGTTGCAGGTAAGGGAATATTTGGAGATTTTTGGCTCAAAAACTTAGGTGTTACCAATGTAGCAGGCGAAACAAAGGGATTTGCAAACGTGAGCATGGAAGAAATCTATGGTTGGAATCCTGATGTACTATTTTTAAATGGTCCGGGACTTTTAGATATTACTACACAACAAGTTTTAGAAAATAAGGTTGAGGGAGTTGATTTTTCAAGTCTTAAGGCTGTACAAAATGCTAGAGTTTACAATACTAAGCTCGGTATGTGGAACTGGTTTACACCAAGCCCTGATGCACCTTTAGTATATGCTTGGCTTGCAACTGTTACATATCCTGATGAATTTAAAGATTACCCTCTTTTAGATACAGTAAAAAGCTATTATAAGCAGTTTTATAACTATGAATTAACTGATGAACAACTAGAGGATATGTTTCAGTAATATTTAATGTGAAAATTGAGTAGTTTATGTGGTGAATAAATTTTAAGCGTGAAATTAAATATCTGTCTAATTAATATTTATGGGTTTCCTCGCCGTCGGCGAGGAAACC
>CALALP010000086.1 GCA_937925515.1 uncultured Lachnoanaerobaculum sp.
TCAGATTATATCGGGGCGGTGCTTCACGATGATATTCTGAAGGGAAATGAATTGAAAAACCCCTCTGATCCAAGCAGTATAAATATAGAAAAATTTTTGCCACATCTCACATCTTACTTACTCTTCCCATGGTAAAACACAGTATTTCCTATGACAACGCCCTCTCTCCCATCATTTACCCTAAAAAATATACAACCACTTGTATCATCTCTACCAAGTAATGCCTCTCTTGCAGCCTCATAACTTTTCTTTAATGCACCTCTATCCAAAACCTTGGTAAGTTTTCCGGAGGCAACAGGGCTAAACTGTTTTTTCTGATATATAACACCTCTTATTGTATTTGGAAATCTCGAATCTTTAACTCTATTTATAACTACTGAACCTACTGCAATCTGACATTCCTTAGGTTCTCCCACTGCCTCACATTCTATAAGTGCTGCAAGTAAATCAAGCTCGCCGTCAATCATTGAAACAACTGCACCGTCAAAATGAGTTATTTTCCTAGTTTTTACATTTCCATTTTCATGCCAAGCTCCATTGCTATTTACGGTATAACCGTCAGGGGTTGTGGTATTAACTAAGAGGTAACCATCTTTGTTAAAATAATAGCATTCTCCTATGCCGTCTGCATTTCCGTCAATCCACCTCCATTTACTTGCCGGCCAAGTACCGTCGCCATAATCATACCACCACCCCACTTTTGTTCTTCTCCACCTACCTGCATATACATTTGAAGAAAATGATATAAAAATCATCATTAAAATAAAAAATGCAAAAATGGACTTAGCTAATTTTTTCATAAAACCAATTCCTTAACTTTCTCACTTACACTCAATTTAATAAAATACCATATTTTCAATAACTAACCCCGGACGACCGTTTGCTGTTCTAAAATATAAACAGCCTCCTGTATTATCCGAACCTGCAAGTGCATCTCTAGCAGCTTGATAACAAGATTCATGAGCTCCTCTTGCTAAAACTCTCTCAAAATTACCGGTAGCAACAGGTGTAAACTGTCCTCCTTGATATAATACATCTGATATACTATTTGGAAACTGTGAGCTTTGTACTCTATTTACAACGACTGCACCTACTGCAAGCTTAGATTCATAAGACTCACTTCCTGCCTCACATTCAATAATTGCTGCAAGCATATCTAAATCTCCTGCTTTGGTTGAAATGCTGCCTCCTGAACTAGTTGTTTTGCTTTTTGCCGCCTTTGTGTCTTTTGCTGTTTTTGTATCTTTTGTGCCTTTTTCTTTTGCAAGTGCCTCTGCCTTTTGGGCTGCCTCCCTTGACGCTTTTTTAGCATTTTCCTTTGCAGCATATTCTGCCGCCTCTCTCGATGCTTTCTCGGCTGCCTCTTTAGCAAGTCTTTCTGCCTCAAGCCTTGCATTTTCCTCTTTTATAGTTATACCGACTCCTGTTTCTAATGATAACTCCACAAAGTCCTTACTTACATAGCCTGTTACATCTCCATGTCTTACTGCAATCCAGCCCTCAACTTCTTTGGCATCTTTATTAACAATTAGATTTGCTCCATTTTCCACTAACTCAACTATATCTGAATCAGTAGAGGCATCTTTTCTAACTCTTAAGCCGTCTGTAACATTTTTAGCCTTAATATTTACAATAGTTTTTGCATACTCATACGCCTCCATACCTGTAAGAGCATATTCAGTATTTACATATCCCTCTACATCTCCTGACTTAATTTTACTCCAACCGTTTACATTTTCTAAAACTTCTGCTGCATTTCCCTGATATAATTTTCCAATCATCTGAGAATCTTGGTCAGGTTTTTCTCTTACTACAAGATAATCAGACACTTTAGGAATTAACTTATTTTTCCATTCCTGTTCAGTCTTACTCAACTGTTTAGCTGATGTACTTTCAAGACTCTCATCTGTTACAATCTTTATCACTGCATCAGAAGTTGATTCCTGCGAGGCAGGGTCTTCATCACTTTTTAACTCCGAGCTTTCTTTATCTGTAGAACTCTCTTTATCTTGAGAATTACTTTGAGAAATATTTTTGTTATCTACAGTTGTAGAGGTTACATTTACATTATTATTTGAAACTGCAATATTCTTATGTCTAAAAGCTCTTATACTTACTGCTGTAATTAATGCACATACTACAGCTACTATTTGAATAACTCTTTTAATATTCTTTTTTAAATATTTAGTTATAGATTTTATATTAGTATGTTTTTTTCTATTAGCTTTCATTGATTTTACCCCAAGGTATAGTCATTCTCATAAGAATACCTCTTTTATCACTCATTGGTAGTTCCGGAATAACCTGTACTTGCCCCTTTTGTATTAAATTTGCTGTAACTGCCAAACAAGCCGAATCCAATATATCTCCTGTACTACATTTGTATTTTACAGCTAGTTCTCTAATGTTTTTAACATTAAAATCATCAATATACTTACTAAGAATGTCTACTCTTTGTGTTATACCGTCAAGTTTAGTTTTATTAGTCATAACTGTTTCTCCTAATAATCTTGAAAAGCAAACCTCAGAATGACTTTCTTTAAGTCTAGTTATAAAGTTCGGATTATTATATAAAAACTCATCTATCTCTCTTATCTTAGGCATTATGGATATAACCTGCCTACCAAGACTTTTTGAGAGAATTTCTTTATTAAGATTAACCATTTCATCTTCAGAATCAGCGTAAACTGCCTGTCTACATGGAACAGCAAATACAGCCATACTTTTACCTACAAGTATACGCCTTGCGAAGCAATCAGGTCTTATATCTCCCATACTTTCAGGCAAGCCTACCACCATGTTAATCAGCATTTCCTCTACTTCTGAAAATTCTTTTGAGATTTCGTCCATATCCTTACATTTTTTAAGATATAATCTTCTCTCTTTTACATTTGCTACAATCCAACCCTCTTTGCAACCGTCAATCCCTATATTCATAGCCCTATCCTTAGTAAAAACATTTAATCGGCTTAATGCTTGTGAAACTATATGAGCTACATTTCCCTCTCCTGCAAATACCTTGCTATTATAAAAATCGGTATTTATATCAAACCATTTTAAGGGATTAATTTCGCTTATAAGTTCTACATTTTCATTAAGCACACCTACATACACTTCAAGACTTGTACCAGTATCATAATACAATATTTTCATCATAGGCGAAAGCTTTATTTTATCTTGGGAAATGCCTGTTTCTTCAAATAATTCACGATAAGCACCTGCACTGCTTTCCTCTTTCTCTTCTATCTTTCCACCTACAAAATTGTATAGTCCGATATATGGCTCTTTAACTCTCTTACAAAATAATATATTTTGTATTAATTTGTCAAATACAACTATTAATGTATATCCCTTAAACTTGCCATTATCAAACATTGAGTCCTCACATTGTTTCGTGTTATGTAATATTTGTAATATTAAGTCAACATTATAACATAAAATTTAATAAAACTCTAGCATAGTTGTAAATATTAGGTGTAGAATTTATTACGACTAATTTGTGATTTTTTACTTTAGGTAAATTCAAGACTCGTTTGCGAGTCTTGGTGCGAGATTCACTAAAATTTAGATGATACTTTTACAATGTGAATCTCTGCACATCTTCGCAAAGTGTTATATCAGATTTTAGATGACTCCCACTTATAAAAGTGGAGAGTTATCTGAAATCTGATGTACTATTTTATTCTATAAATCTTAAATTATGTTATTAACATTATTACAATTATACGATATAATTATAAAAAGAATTTGACAGGAGAGAATATGAGAAAACCTATAATTGCACTTATATATGACTTTGATAGAACATTATGCACAAAAGACATGCAAGAATATGGTTTTATTCCAAATCTAGGAATGACACCAAGAGAATTCTGGTCAGAAGTCAATGACATGACTGACAAAAAAGAAATGGATAATATATTGGCATATATGTATAAAATGGTGGAAAAGGCAAGAGATAAACATATTGCGATTTCTTATGACACATTCAAGGAACTTGGAGGGGGCATAGAATATTTTGAAGGTGTAGATACTTGGTTTGATAGGATAAATGCTTACGCCTTAAGTTTAGGTGTAAGAGTTGAACATTATATCGTATCTTCAGGTATTAAAGAGATTATTGAGGGAACGACTATTGCAAAGTATTTTAAGCGAATATATGCTTGTGAGTTTTTATATGATTATAACGGCACAATACAATGGCCTAAAATTGTATTAAATTATACCACTAAAACACAATTTCTTTTTAGAATCAATAAAGGAGTTCTAACTGTTGACAGTAGAAGTTCAGAAAAGTTAAATAAATTTACGCCACAAAAAGAACGAAGAATCCCTTTTGAAAATATGATTTATATAGGGGACGGAATTACAGATGTTCCTTGTATGAAACTTGTTCGTTTAAATGGTGGGCAGTCCATAGCAGTATATGATCCTGAAAAAGGAAAAAATAAGGCTAATGATTTACTTGAGGGAGAAAGAGTAAATTTTATAGCATCAGCAGATTATTGTGAGGGGAGTGATATTGAGGTCATAGTAAAGGCTATCATGGATAAGATTTATGCAACTACACAAATGCAAAGTTTACAATAGCATTACTAAAAAAGGGGGAGATATTATGAAAAAAGTTATAGCGTATTTTATAATTAGTTTATTTATTATCGCATTACTTTTTCAATCAAGTTCCTATGCCAACTCTCCACCACCAAAAGATGACTTTGAACTTCATCTTATATTTGAAAATGTAGATAATGAATATCCTTGTTATGCTACCATACTTTGGGACGAAATATTTGAAGAAAGTAATCATAAAGATTCCTTATATGACACTGATCCACAAAAAGCATACGAGATTTCTACTGCATTTGCAAACTATAAAGATGTTGATAATTATAATGTTCCAAAAACTTGGTGGAAATGCTCTGAAGATACTAAGCTTATTTGGTCAACTTACAGAAAAGGAAATTTTAAAGTTCTGATATATTTCCCTGATTTAGAAGAGTTTATAGTAAGTAAGGAATATGCTAGAGGTTATGCTGCTAACTATTACTCTGTAAATATAAAAAAAGCATTGAATAACTTAAAAAAGGGAAATCATGAACTTAAAATTGAAAAAGGAAAGGGATTTAAGCAAGAGGTAAATAATCTTTTATGGCGTATGTTTTTTACTATAGCTATTGAACTTTTCATTGCCCTATTATTTGGTTTTCGTAAGATAAAGCAAATATTAATAATATTTTTCACTAATGTATTTACTCAACTACTTTTAAATATATTAATGAACTTATTGATATACAATGAAGTAGCAGATTACTTTATTATTTTAGTAGTAGTAGAGTTTTTAGTCTTTATATTAGAGTCCTCAATATATATTAAATTTTTAAATAAGTTTAGTAAAAAACCTGCCTCTAATGCCAAAATTGTTACATACACTTTTATAGCGAACTTAATTTCATTATTTTTGGGTCTTTTATTAAGCATAGGTGCAGAGGTAAATATACTATATCTTTTTTATATACCATTTATAATTTTTTCAATGTTGTTTTCTGATTTAAGACTTTTATTTTACATGCTTTTTATAGCCTCTCCTTTTGGAAATATTTTTTTTAACAGTATGTTTTCAGTGCTTTTAATCCCTGAACCGATAAGGCTTATATTTTTTGCGATATTAAAACTGCTTTTGCCTTAGCTAAAAACCTAAAAAATGCATTTTTTTACAAACATGTTTAAATATTCCACTTATATTAATAAAGATAATACATAATAAAGAAATTCCTACTAAATTACTACTTGTAAATTTTATCTTGTCAATATATAATCTTAGATACTCTCAAAAAGAGAGCATTCGCATAATAAGACTATCACTTTAAGAGTGAGTATAAAAAAATAAGCTTATCATGGTTAAAATTTGCTCTTTGCCATGATAAGCCTATTAACGTACTTTAATGGTTTGTCTTAATTACAGTTTATTTAGTAGCACTGTATACTATTATCCATAATCATTTTATATAGGAGGAAAAATGAAAAAGGAATTTTTAAAGGTAACAGATTTATCTGTTTGTGTAGGAGATAAATCTATATTAAATAACCTTAGTTTAAATGTTGGTGAAAGCGAAACCCATGTACTTATGGGGCCTAATGGTGCAGGAAAATCAACACTTGGTAATGCAATTATGGGTAACCCGAAATTTGAGGTTACCGACGGAAGTATAGAGTTTGAGGGAATAGATATAACTGATGAATCTACAGACAAAAGAGCAAAAATGGGGATTTATCTCTCATTCCAAAATCCTATCGAAGTAGCAGGTATTTCACTTGGAAACTTTACCAAAACTGCTATGGAGGCAACTTCAGGAAAAAGACTTCGTATATTAGAATTTCGTAGAGAGGCAGAAAGAATTTTAAAGCTCCTTGCAATGGACATTTCCTATCTCGATAGAGATTTAAATGTTGGATTTTCAGGTGGAGAAAAGAAAAAAGCTGAGATTTTCCAACTTCTTATGATTAAACCTAAGCTTGCAATCCTAGATGAAACAGATTCAGGTCTTGATGTAGACGCTGTAAGAGTTGTTTCAGAGGGAGTTAGAATTTATAGAGAAGAAGTAAATGGTACTTTACTTATAATAACACATGCAACAAGAATACTTGATGCACTTAAGGTAGATAAAGTACATGTTCTTGTTGACGGCAATATAGTAGCCTCTGAGGGTGCTGAACTTATAAAAGATATTAACTCAAATGGTTTTGAGAAATATTTTGCTAAGAAGTAGGAGGTATATATGGCTGAAAGACCTGTAAAGGAAAAAACTTACGTCGAGGACGTAAATCGAAGTATATATGATTTTAGATATGAAGATAAAGATTTCTTTAGAGTTGAGGGAGGACTTACTCCTGAAATAGTAATGCAGATTTCTAAAGAAAAGCATGACCCTGAATGGATGACTAAATTTAGGCTTGAGGCATTAAAAACTTATAATGAAATTAAATTGCCTAATTGGGGGCCTGATATTTCAGACTTAAACATGGATAATATTGTAACCTATGTACGCCCTAATACTGAGATGAAAGGCGATTGGAGTGAAGTTCCACAAGATATAAAAGATACTTTTGAAAGACTTGGTATACCTCAAGCTGAAAGAACTTCTCTTGCAGGAGTTGGAGCTCAATATGATTCAGAGGTAGTTTACCATAGTGTAAGAAAAGAAATTGAGGCACTTGGTGTTGTATATACCGATATGGAAAGTGCATTACAAGGGCCTTATGCTGATATGATAAAAAAACATTTTATGAAACTTGTCCCACCAAGCGACCATAAATTTGCAGCACTACATGGTGCAGTATGGTCAGGTGGTTCTTTTGTCTATGTACCAAAGGGGGTAAAGGTTGATATACCTTTACAGTCCTATTTTAGACTTAATGCTGCAGGTGCAGGTCAGTTTGAGCATACATTAATTATAGTTGAAGAGGGAGCTTATCTACATTTTATAGAGGGTTGTTCTGCTCCTAAATATAATGTAGCAAACTTACATGCAGGTTGTGTTGAATTATATGTAGCAAAAAATGCAACTCTTCGCTATTCTACTATTGAGAATTGGTCTAAAAATATGTATAACCTCAATACAAAGCGTGCTAAGGTTGAAGAGGGTGGAAAAATGGAATGGGTGTCAGGTTCATTCGGCTCTCATGTTTCATATCTATATCCTATGACTATATTAAATGGTGCAGATTCAAGTATGGAGTTTACAGGAGTTACATTTGCAGGAGAGGGACAAAACCTTGATACAGGTGCAAAAGTAGTACATAATGCACCTAGAACAAATTCTTACATTAACACTAAGTCCATATCAAAAGGTGGTGGTATAAGTACTTTTAGAAGTGCTGTAAGAATTGCAAAAAATGCTGAAAAGAGTAAGGTCGCAGTATCTTGTAACTCACTTATGATAGATAATCTTTCACGTTCTGATACTATACCTGTTATGGATATAAGAAATTCAGATTCTGATGTAGGACATGAGGCATCAATAGGTAAAATAAGTGATGATTCAGTATTCTACCTTATGACAAGAGGTATTTCAGAGGAAGAGGCAAAGGCTATGATTGTAAGTGGATTTGCTGATAATGTTTCAAAGGAACTTCCACTTGAGTATGCACTTGAAATGAACAATCTAATTCGTCTTGAGATGATTGGAAGTATAGGTTAAGGAGGGTAAGATGAGCGAGAAAGAAAAAATGATTATTAACCGTCTGCCTGCCATAACTTGGAACAGGCTTAATATGAATGAGGCAAAAATAGATTATCCCGGAACATTACAAGATAATAATATAGAAGTAATATGTCCAAGTCCTGTTGTATATTCAAAACTTAAATCTTATGAGGAAAATGATATAACCACTCTCCCCGGAGGGCTTGGAGAAGATTCAAATAGACTCATAAAAGAAAGTAATCTTACAAAACATAGTTTTACACTTTCTGAAAATATAGATGTAAATGAACCTATAAAAATCAATATAAATTATACAGCTAATAATGCACTTGGAAATTATGTTGAGATAGATGTAAAAGAACATTCAAGCCTTACAGTGATAATGGATTATACTTCAGATTCTCTTGCAGAGGGATTTTTCATGGTTCAAACTAAAGTTAAGGCAGCTGCAAATTCAAAAGTAAGAATAGTACAAATTCAAAGAGTAGGTTCAAATGTTTTATTCTTAAATGATTTCTCAGGTAAGGCAGATACTGATTCCGATGTAAAACTTATTCAACTGATACTTGACGGAGAAGATAGTTATAGTGGAGTTAAGTTTAAGCTAATCGGCAATAGAGCAAACTTTAATCTCGATACAGGTTATAGATTAAAGAAAAAAGAAAAACTTGATATTAATTATTTAGTGGAACATTTTGCTCCTAACAGTACTTGTGATATACAGGTAAATGGTGTACTTAGAGATGAGGCAGACAAAACCTTTAGAGGAACTATTGATTTAAAGCGTGGTGCATTTGACGCAGACGGCAATGAGCAAGAAACTGTGTTAGCACTTGATGACAGCGTTATAAATAGAAGTTTACCTGTTATCTTATGTGGCGAGGAAAATGTACAGGGAAACCATGGTGCTACTATGGGTAGACTTGATGAGGAGCTACTCTTCTATCTCGAAACTAGAGGCATTCCTAAAAAACAAGTTTATGAAATTATGGCAATGGCTAGAATTGAAAATGTAATTAACAAGATTGAAGATAATGAAACCAAAGTTAAGTTACTTAAGTACATAAAAGGAGAAGAAAATGAGTAAACTTTTAAGAAATGATTTTCCTCTTATAAATAACTCTAATCTTGCGTATCTTGACAATGCTGCTACCTCTCAAAAACCTCAATGTGTTATAGATGAGATAAGCAGATACTATATTGAGGACAACGCCAATCCAATGCGTGGTCTATATGATTTAAGTATAAGAGCAACTGCTGTTTATGAAAATACTAGAGAAAAAGTTGCTAAATTTATAAATTGTAAAACTTCTGATGAAATTGTATTTACAAGAAATGCTACTGAGGGCTTTAACTTAGTTGCATATAGCTATGGAATGAATTTTCTAAATGAAAATGATGAGATTTTAGTCGGAATCACTGAACATCACAGTAATCTTTTACCTTGGCAACAAGTTGCAAAAAAAACAGGTGCTAAGTTAAAATTTTTAGAATGTGATAAATCAGGGGTAATAACTACAAAGGACTTGGAAGAAAGTCTTACACCAAAAACAAAACTTGTTGCAATAACACAACTTTCAAATGTTACAGGAGTAGAAAATAATATAGTTGAGTTTTCAAAAATCATTCATGCAAATAATTCATTATTAGTACTTGATTCAACTCAAGCTGTACCTCATATTAAAGTTGATGTTAGTAAGTTAAACCCTGATTTTATGGCATTTTCATCACATAAGATGTATGGCCCTATGGGTATTGGTGTTTTATATGGAAAAAAAGAATTACTTGACAAAATGCCTCCATTTTTATATGGTGGAGAAATGATAGAAAGCGTAACAAGAGAATCTGCTGTTTTTGCTCCTGTTCCTCAAAAGTTTGAGGCAGGAACTGTAACAGCAAGTGCAGCGGCAGGGCTTAAGGTTGCAATAGAATATATTGAGAAAATAGGTTTTGAAAAAATTTCAGAAAGAGAAAATCTTTTGACTTCATTAGCACTTGAGGGCTTAAAAGATTATCCTTACATTCATATCATAGGTTCTGAAAACCCTAAAGAACATCATGGCATTATAAGCTTTACAATAGACGGTGTTCATCCCCATGATATATCTGAAATTCTTGCTGCTGATGATATTGCAATAAGGGCAGGTCATCATTGTGCACAACCTCTCTTAAATCATTTAGGAATAAGTTCAAGTGCAAGAGCAAGTTTTGCTTTCTATAATTCTGAAGATGAGATACAAAGATTTATTTCTTCAGTTAAAAACTTAAGAAAAAGGATGGGATATGGCAATTAATACTTTTTATAATGAAATTTTAACCGACCACAATATAAGACCATTGCATAAAGTTCCTCTAAAAGATGCAAATTTTAAATTAGAAGGAGTTAATCCCTCATGTGGAGATGATATAATTTTAAGTCTTAAGGTTGAAAATGATATAATCGTAGACGGAGGTTTTGAGGGTAGTGGTTGTGCTATCTCTCAAGCCTCAGCAGATATAATGCTTGATTTAGTAATAGGAAAAACAAAAGCAGAGGCTACTCGATTATCTGATATTTTCTTACGCATGATTAAGGGAACTGCAAGTGATGAAGAAATAGAGGAATTAGATGAGGGATGTGCTTTAAAAGACATTTCTCACATGCCTGCAAGGGTTAAATGTGCAGTTTTAGGTTGGCACACCATGGACGAAATGTTTAAGAATGAATAGATGTCTAAAAGCATACTCTAAAAATCTAAGAGGGGATTTTTTTGCCGTTTGGTGAGAAAGTCCCCCCTTAGTATAATCTCTCTTTAGTTTTTCTATATCTTCTAACCAATAGTACATAAAAAATTATGTCCGTTGACAGCACACTAAGCATTACTCCTTTAAGCTCCAAATCAAATATATTTGTAGAAATAAACATTATACCAGCTGCTAAAACATTTACAAAAACAGAAATATACAATACATACTTTGACTCTCCAAGTGCTTGCAACGCAGACTTATAAATGTATGAAAGTAACGAAATAAAATTTACTAAAATAAAACCTACTAAATAAACATTTGCATAAGTAGTTGCACTTTTATTTTGAGCCTGTGAAATTTTTTCTGTAAATTTGCCTTCTATGGTATAAAATGTAC
>CALALP010000087.1 GCA_937925515.1 uncultured Lachnoanaerobaculum sp.
TTTTCTTTTTAAATTTCTGTAATTAACTAAATCTATTTTTTCTTTATTTTGAAGTCTATTTTTATACTCATTAATTCTTTCAGATAAAATAAAAATATCTTTTTCAAGACTTTCTATCTTACGTTCTTTTTGCTTAATTTCACGCTCTTTTAGTTCTGTCAAAGCTTTAACTCTACCTTTTATATCTTTAATAGCTGAATTAGCAGTACGTTTAGAAACACTATATTCATATTGTAATTTCTTATTCAAGTTATTGATATTAATAGAAATATTACTTCTAAAGATATAAAAGAGCTTTCTCTCCATTTTAGAAAACTTTGATACTTCTCTTTCAAAATAGTCTATCAAGTCTTTATTACTTTTATAATTTAATGGTGCAACAATAGTATATTTTCTTTTCATATCTTACCTACTATTTCCTATACATAAAGAACTTTTTGGTTGTTTCAAGTTCTTTGCCTGGAAGTTACTAAAACTTAAATACTTTTTATATTTTAGCCTTTATACTATATGTTCTTGTTGAAAGTTATCATTGTATACATACAAAATCTTGCTTAATATTCTTATTTCTATTATAACATAACAAAAAGCCTTTTAACGAAAAAACCTATAAAAAGTATAAAAGTTTTACCACTTTTTATAGGTTTAAAGAAACTATTGTTTTACCCCCAAGAACTTGGTTCTTGAGGGTTTCATATACATTAATATTATCTCTCACTGAAACATTATCTCTTACTGAACTGAGGTGCTCTACGAGCTGCCTTAAGTCCGTATTTCTTACGTTCTTTCATTCTAGGATCTCTTGTTAAATATCCTGCCTTTTTAAGAATAGGACGAAATTCTGCATCTACATGAAGTAATGCTCTTGCAATACCATGTCTTATTGCACCTGCTTGTCCTGTAAAACCACCACCACGAACATTAACTAAAACATCCATTTTATCAAGAGTTTCAGTTGCTACAAGTGGCTGACGAACAACAACCTTAAGTGTTTCAAGTCCTAAATAATTATCAATATCTCTCTTATTTATAGTAATCTTTCCTGTTCCATGAGTAAGATATACTCTAGCAACAGATTTTTTTCTTCTTCCTGTTCCATAAAACCTATCGTTTGCCATAATTGTATTCTCCTTGTTGAACTAATATTAGCCTTTAATCTCTAAAACTTGTGGTTTCTGTGCTATATGCTCATGCTTTTCTCCTGCATAAACATGTAATTTCTTATACATTGTCCTACCAAGTGGTCCTTTAGGGAGCATTCCCTTAATTGCAAGTTCAACTACTCTCTCTGGCTTTTTTGCTAAAAGTTCACGAAGTGTTGTTTCTTTCATTCCACCTACATACTCTGAATGATTATAGTAAATTTTTTGATCAAGCTTTCTTCCTGTAACCTTAACCTTGTCTGCATTAACAACAATTACATAATCTCCACAATCAATATGTGGTGTAAAAATTGGTTTATTCTTTCCTCTTAATACACTTGCAACTTCTGATGCAAGTCGTCCCAGTGTACATTCCTTAGCATCGACAACAAACCATTTTCTGTCGATCTTATCAGGATTAGCCATAAAACTTTTCATTACTGACCTCCATTAATTAATAAACTTTTCAGTTTAACTGTCTTTGTTTAACTATATTTATCTAAACTACTCTCATTATAAAGTGAGATTTTCGTTTTGTATTAGATGAACGCTCTCCGGGGCTTTGGAATAAGCATAAACCTCTAAATACTACAACGTCTTATTCTAACATCACAAAGTTTTTACGTCAAGTAGGTAATTTTAGTTTTTCTCATCTTTGGTAGGTAGCACTATATTTTAATTGCTGATACCAAAGATAGGTTTCATCATATCAAAATCAACTTAACTTCTCCCTCACTACAATAGCCTCATAGCCTGAAAGCCCTGTTTTCTCAGTTATATCAGCCACATTCAAATTACTTATAAGAATCTCTCCGTTTTTAAACTCTGAAAAATCAAAATCTCTATATTCCTTTGAGAAGTTACAGCATACAAGCAGTTTTTCATTTCCCAAGGTTCTTTGATACACAAATAAATTTTCATCATACGGAAGTAATAACTCATAATTTCCATATACAATGATTTCATTTTCATGTCTTAACTTTATAAGTTTTTTATAATAGTTAAATACAGAATCTTCTCTATTTACCTGTTCTTTTGCATTGATAGTTTTATAGTTAGGGTTTAGGGCTATCCAAGGCTTACCTGTTGTAAAGCCTGCATTTTCGCTATTATCCCATTGCATCGGGGTTCTTGCATTATCCCTGCTTTTATAGCATATTAGAGGGAAAAGTTCTTTTTCAGAGATAACACCTGCTTTTGTAAGTTCATAGTAAGCGTTTATAGACTCTAAATCTCTAAAATCTTTTACGCTTTCAAACTTAGTATTGGTCATGCCAAGTTCCTCTCCTTGGTATATATAAGGAGTTCCTTGCATAAGATGTAAGCATGTAGCAATACATTTTGCTGACTTTTCTCTAAACTCTTTGCTGTCATCTCCAAGTCTCGATACAATTCTAGGTTGATCGTGATTACAGAAAAATAAGCTATTCCAAGCAATGCCGTCTAAGCCGTTTTGCCATTTTGAGAGATTTTCTTTAAGTTCTGCAAGTGATATTTTTTTATTTGACCATTTCATATTTTCGCCGTCGTCAAGTCCGACATGTTCAAATTGGAATACCATATTTAGTTCAGAGCCGTCGGCATTTGCATATTTTTTTGCCTCTTCAAGTGTAACTCCTGCACATTCTCCGACTGTCATTATATCAAACTTAGAGAGTACTTTTTTATTCATTTCTTTTAGATATTCATGTACTTTAGGACCATTTGCACAAGCTGCACTACTACCATATAGGCTATCTTTAGATTTTTCTCCGTCAGGGAGTCCTTCAGGTTTTGAGATAAGGCTTATAACGTCCATTCTAAAGCCGTCAATGCCTTTTTCACACCACCTTGTCATCATATCAAATACTTCTTTCCTTACTTTTGGGTTTTCCCAGTTTAAATCAGGTTGTTTTTTAGAAAATAAATGTAGATAATACATATCTGTTTTTTCATCATATTGCCAAGCAGAGCCGGAGAAGTAAGAACCCCAGTTATTAGGTTCTTTATTATCTTTTTTCTCTCTCCAGATGTAATAATCTCTCTTTGGGTTTTCCTTTGAACTTCTGCTTTCAATAAACCATTTATGTTCATCAGAGGTATGATTTACAACTAAGTCCATGACTATCTTTATATTTCTAGCATGTGCCTCTTTAAGTAGTTTGTCAAAGTCCTCCATTGTGCCGAAATCGTCCATAATATCTTCATAATCGCTTATATCATATCCATTGTCGTCATTTGGGGATTTATAAACAGGAGAAAGCCATATAACATCTATTCCCAAGTTTTTGAGATAGTCAAGTTTACTTATGATTCCGTTTAAATCTCCTATTCCGTCGCCATT
Organism: uncultured Lachnoanaerobaculum sp.; assembly: GCA_937925515.1. Lineage (GTDB taxonomy): Bacteria > Bacillota > Clostridia > Lachnospirales > Lachnospiraceae > CALALP01. The sequence continues at coordinate 3,466 of CALALP010000087.1, forward strand.
GCTGTCGCAAAAACTCCTAGGATAAATTTGATAAACAACGCTTTCTTTCCACCACTTCTTATCCATATTTTCCTCCAATCTTTTTTAACTGTTTTCAGATATTGTTTCAAATAATGCCTCAACATATTCGGAGGAATTAAATTTATCAAGGTCTTCAATCTTTTCTCCAACTCCAATGTATTTTACGGGAATTTTTAGTTCAGCTTGAATTGCAACTGCTATTCCTCCCTTAGCTGTACCGTCAAGTTTTGTAAGAACTATTCCTGTTATATCTGCTACATCTTTAAACTGTCTTGCTTGCTCGAGTGCATTTTGCCCTGTAGTACTGTCTAAAACTACTAGGGTTTCCCTAAATGCCTCAGGGTATTCCTTATCTATAATTCTATTTATCTTTCTAAGCTCTTCCATAAGATTTTTCTTATTATGGAGTCTACCTGCTGTATCACATATTAAAATATCTACTTTTCTTGCTTTAGCTGCTTGGCAAGCATCAAATACGACTGCTGCAGGGTCTGCTCCCTCATTTTGTGCAATCATATCCACTCCTGAACGATTAGCCCATTCACTAAGTTGGTCTATGGCGGCAGCCCTAAATGTATCAGCTGCAACTATTAGAACTTTTTTTCCTTTTGCTCTCATCTTACTTGCAAGTTTGCCGACAGTAGTTGTCTTTCCAACTCCATTTACCCCTACCATAAGTACAACTGACTTTCTATCTTCAAACTCGTAAGCATTATCCCCTAAATCCATTCTCGATTTAATAGTGTCTACAAGTGCCTGTCTACATTCAATAGGATTTTTAATTTTTTCTTCCTTAGCTTTTTTTCTAAGTTCTTCTATAATATCTGAAGATGCCCTCACTCCTATATCACCCATTATAAGAGTTTCCTCAAGTTCCTCAAAAAAATCATCATCTACAACTTCATAACCTAAAAACACACTTTCAATACTATTTACAACTGCATTTCTAGTCTTACTAAGCCCCTCAACAAGTCTACCAAAAAAACCTTTTTTCTTTTCTTGCATAAATTCTCCTTTTTATTATTAATTTAGCTCAGAGCCAATCAAATTTACAGATACCAATGTAGAAACCCCTTTTTCCTGCATGGTAATTCCATATAATCTATCTGCACAAACCATAGTTCCCTTTCTATGAGTAATGACTATAAACTGAGTTCTATCTGAAAGTTTGTGAAGATATTTTGCAAATCTTTCAACATTTGAATCATCAAGTGCCGCCTCTATCTCATCTAAGAGTGCAAATGGCGACGGCTTTAAATTCTGTATTGCAAAAAGAAGTGATATTGCTGTAAGTGCCTTTTCTCCTCCTGAAAGCTGCATCATATTTTGTAGTTTTTTCCCCGGAGGCTGAGAAATAACACTTATAGATGCCTCCAAAAGGTCTACATCTTCCTCAATCTCAAGTTTACCACTTCCCCCTCCAAAAAGTTCCTTAAACACTATATCAAACTGTTCACTTATCAGTTTAAATTTTTCCTCAAACTTTCTTCTCATACCTATATCAAGGTCTTCAATAATCTTTACAAGCTGAGATTCTGCCTCAATTATATCTTCATGTTGGGTCTTCATAAGCTCATATCTTTCAGCTACTTCTCTGTATTCATCTATTGCATTTACATTTACATTTCCAAGCTTTTTTATCTCAGTTTTTAAATTTTCTATAACTTTTGGTATATCATCATTTAAAATGTCATCTTCCTTAAACTTTGATACAGTTTGAATAGTAAGTTCATATTCATTCCACATATAATTTGTAAGATTTCCAAGCTTTTCCTCATGCTTTTCTTTTTGATTTACCAACCTGAAAATAGCCTTTTCAATACCTGATTTCTTTTCAAGTATACTGTTTTTTTCATCAAAAAACTTTTTTTGACTTATGCTTTCTTGTTCTTTTTTTTCCGAAAGTTGTGTAATTTCAGTATTTAATTTATCAATTTCACTTTCAGTAAAACTAATATCTTTTTGAGTAAGTTCAATCTTTTTTTCTTTTTCCTCTATATCAAGTTTACATTGTTTTAAACTTTCAAAAAGTTCTTTTTGTTCTTTCTTTAATGTATCTTTTTCAAGCTCAAGTCTATCAACATTTTCATTTATAAACTCTAGTTTTTGAATAATAGCTTGAGAACTTAAGCTTAATGTATTTACTTCATCTCTTAGTTTCTCTTTTTCAGCCTTAAATTCTTCTAGTTTTATTGAAAGCTTTGAAATGTTATTTTCATAGTCTAAGCCCATATTTTCAACGTCTGAAAGTTTACTTACAAGCTTTTCTCTCTCATTGTCAAAATCTAATCTATTTTTATTTAATTCCTCAATTTCTTTGTTTAGCTCAGATTCAGTTTCTTTTACTAAGAGTAGTTGCTCATTTAAGTTTTTAAGTTCTACCTCTTTTGAATTTTTTTCTATGTTAAATGACTGTAGTTCTTTTTTTATAATTTCGGCTTTATCATTTTCCTTAGATAAATTTTCCTTTTCTTTATTACAGTCATTTTCTGCTATTTCAAGCTCTTTTTTTAGGTTCTCAAAACTTTCTTCAAGTTCATCAAGTTCCCTTTTTCTACCTAATAAATTAGCAGTATTTTTATATGCACCACCACTTATTGCACCTCCGGGGCTTAAAGATTCTCCCTCTATGGTTACAATTCTATATTCATAATGATATTTTTTTTCTATGGCTATCGCATTTGTAATGTTATCAACAACTATTATTTTTCCAATCAATGAATTTACAATAGACCTATATTCATCTTTTGTATTTACTAAATCACTTGCAAGCCCTAAGACCCCTTTTTCTGTTAAAACTTCTCTAAAATTTGTCTTATCTACCTTGCCAATACTACTTATAGGTAGAAATGTTGCCCTGCCGTATTTATTTTTCTTAAGATATTCAATTAATCTCTTAGCTGTATCCTCATTGTCTATGACTATATTTTGTATTCTACTGCCGAGTGCTGTTTCAATAGCTGTTTCATAACCTTTTTGTGTGGAAATGAGATCTGCCACAACGCCATGGACTCCATTATCTTTGACCTCCATAACTTTTTTTATTGAAACTGAATATCCCTCATATTTTTCAGCAATATTTCTTAATGACTCCTTTGTAGCCTTTAATCTATGATATTTGTCCCTTTTTTCATTTCTTATTTTTATCTTTATCTGAATTTCATCTTGAATTTTGATTGAGTCTAATTTAATGCTTTCAAGCCTATCTTCACAAAGCTTTATCTCCTCATTGATTTTTTGAAATTTTTCTTTTTCAAGACTAAGCTTATTTTCAAAAGAATCAATGTCGGCTTTTGATTGTAAAATTCTTGCATAAACTTCACTCTGTCTAATCTGCATTTGCTCAACTAGAGTTGAAAGTCTTTGTTCCTCAGTTTTTAGGTTTGACTTTTCTGAAATTGAGTTCATCATTTCAGATTTACAATTTTCTAGTTTTCTTTCTGATTCTGATATATTTTCATCAGCCTTTTCTACATCTTTTGTAAGGACTTCCAGTTTAGCATTTATAGCTGTGAGTTCTTTATTCAAAGAAAGCTTTTCCAAGTCATACTTTTTTTCATTTTCATTTTTAATAGCTATATCCTTGTCAATGTTTTCAACTCGCTTATTTGCGTTTAAAGTCGCTTGATTATCATTACTCAATTTCTCATTTAAAAGCTTAACTTCTCCTACTAACTCTCCAAGTTTCCTATTATTTTGTGTCAGACTGTCTTTTTTCTTATTAAGTTCATTTTCAAGTTCCTCTATAATAATTACTACTTGATTATATTTTTCAAGAATGCTGTCTGATTCAAAATTTACATTTTCAAGTTCTTCATTTAAAATGACTTCATTTTCCTCTAACTCTTCCAGCTTTTCTCTAAGTTTTGTACTCTCAAATATAAAGTTATTTGCCTCATACCTTTTAAGTTCTTCTCTTAACCTTAGAAATTCCTTTGCAGTCAAAGACTGTTTTTGTAAAGGTGTTACCTGCCTTTCAAGCTCTGTAAGAATATCTGAAATTCTTATAAGATTGTTTCTTTCATTTTCAAGTTTTTTGATTGCAACATTTTTTCTTCTTTTATATTTTGTAATGCCTGCCGCCTCATCAAAAAGCTCTCTCCTGTCCTCAGGCTTTCCCGAAATTATCTTATCAACTTGTCCTTGACCTATAATTGAATAGCCGTCTTTTCCGATTCCTGTATCATAAAAAATCTCCTGTACGTCCTTTAATCTGCAAGGAGAACCATTAATCATATATTCACTTTCTCCTGAGCGATAAATTCTTCTCGAAACACTAACTTCATCAAAATCAATCAAAAGTGTATGGTCTGAATTATCAAATGTAATCACAACACAAGCATAACCTTGTGCTTTTCTAAGTTGTGTACCTGAAAATATTACGTCCTGCATATTTCCACCACGAAGTTGCTTTGCACTCTGTTCTCCAAGTACCCACCTTACAGCATCGGATACATTGCTTTTACCTGAACCGTTTGGGCCTACAATACCTGTAATCCCCTCATGAAAATCAAAGACAATTTTATTTGCAAATGATTTAAAACCTTGAACTTCTATTTTTTTTAGGTACATACTATATTCTTCCCATCTTTTTTAATGCAAGTCGGGCTGCCTCTTGTTCGGCTATCTTCTTACCTTTTCCTGTTGCCCTTGTAAATTCTTTTTCAGCTATCATTACAGCCACTGTAAATTCTTTTAAATGGTCAGGTCCATTTTCTGAAATTAATTTATAATAAAAATCTTCATTCCTTTTTTGTAATTCCTCTTGCAAGATAGTTTTGCTATCAAAAAAGAAAGTTTCAGTATTAATATTGTCTAATAAAAATTTGTGAATAAATTCTTTTGCATTAGCAAAACCACCGTCTAAATATATTGCTCCAATAATTGCCTCAAAAGCATCTGAAGTAATACTGTTTCTATCTCTTCCTCCTGTACTTTCTTCTCCCTTTCCAAGTAGAATATATTCTCCAAGCTTTATATCTCTTGCAGACTTTGCAAGTGAACTCTCGCAAACTAAACTTGCTCTTATTTTTGATAGTTCTCCCTCAAGTTTATCCTTATATAATTCATAAAGATATTCACTGCTTGTAAGTTCAAGTACAGCATCTCCTAAAAACTCAAGCCTTTCATTTGAACCTGTTTTTTCAATACTATTTTCATTTGCATACGAGCTATGTGTTAATGCTTTACCTAAAATTTTATCATTATTAAATTTATAACCTATAAGTTCCTGAAATTCCTGTAATCTCTTTTTACTAATCTTACTCAAATAAATTACCCCTTCTATTTTTTTGGGGCTATGAAATAATTATCCATGGCTATTGAAAAATATCTCTGTATGGGATTTGTCCCCCTACGGGGGACAAATCCCAATAATAAACAAATGAAATAACATCTCTAAATAATTATTTCACTGCCCCTCTAATTTTGATTAATAATAGCACTAAATCTACTATTTCAACCTATTTCAATCTATTTCTAACTAAGTAAAACTTACTCATCTTTATATCTTAATATATAATAAACAAATGCAGCCCCTATTATTAGACCTGAAATAGCTTGACCCTTAGATATACATATTATAGCTAGGGTTAGTCCAACTAAAAGAGGCAAAACTTTCCATTCTTTTAACATAATCCCTCCCATTTAGTAACTATTTTATTTCTTATTGCTTAATTTATTTTACTTTTTATTCTTTCAACTGCATCAGCTATTGTTATTATAGATTGTGCCTCGGCATTTGAAATTTCTATATCAAACTCTTCCTCAAGTTCCATAATTATCTGAAATAAATCTAATGAATCTACACCCAAATCATCGATAAGTTTCATATTCATAGATATATCATCAACATCAATGTCTAAAATCTTAGCTATGATATTTTGTAGCTTTTCAAATTCCATATTTACTCCTAATGGCTTATTTATTTAAGCTCAACTTTATATGCTCATTTATATTTTGTTTCTTAAATTTTATACATTGAAGTATAGCATTTGAAATTTCATTTTCTGTTGAATTTCCATGTGTTTTTACCACAAGCCCCTTTAATCCTAAAAGAGGAGCTCCACCATATTCGCTTGAATCAAAGCTTTTTAAGGTTTTCTTTAGAGCAGGCTTTATAAGTAATGCCCCGATTTTTGTTATAAAGTTTGACATAAGTCCTTCCTTTATCTTATCTAATAGTGTAGCTCCAAGCCCCTCATATAATTTTAAGATAACATTTCCTGTAAATGCCTCACAAACTACTACATCAGCTCCCCCTCTTGGGATTTCTCTAGCCTCTATATTACCTATAAAATTGATGTCCTTTAGTTCTTTTAATATGGGAAATGTTTCTTTAACTAGAGCATTTCCCTTTTCCTCCTCTACACCAACATTTACAATAGCTACTCTTGGATTTTTTATCCCTACTACCTTTTCCATGTAGATAGAACCCATTTTAGCAAATTGAACAAGATGACTTGACCTTGCATCAACATTTGCACCACAATCAATTAGAAGTGTAACTCCATTTGCAGTAGGAAGTAGTGGAGCAAGTGGAGGTCTTTCTACCTTTTCAATTCTACCGACTATGGTTTGCCCACCTACTAAAACTGCACCTGTACTACCTGCTGAAACAAATGCGTCAGCCTCATTATTTCTTACTAACTTTAAACCAACAACTATGGAAGAGTTCTTTTTTTTCATAATAGACTGTACAGGGTGATCTCCTGTTTCAATTACTTCACTTGCAGGCACTATCTCAAGTCTATCTTTTGGATAACTTCTTTGTTCTAGTTCTTTTTCAATAACTTCTTTTTTTCCAACTAATTTTACATAAACATTTGCATCTCTTTCGAGTGCCTTTAATCCACCCTTAATGATTTCAACAGGAGCATTATCTCCTCCCATTGCATCAAGTGCCACCGTAACCATAATACACCTCCATTTTAAATTCTTTCAAATACACAAAACCTTGTTTCATAGCCATTGTCATTTTCTTTTAAAACATTAACTTCTTTAAAATCATTTCCTAAATCAGGGAAAAATGTATCTGCCTTTAAGCTAGCCTCTATATAGGTTATAAATGCCCTATCTATAAGTTTTTTTTCTAAAAACTGCTTATAAATCTCTGCTCCACCAATTACAAATATCTCTTTTATTCCCTTGTCAGCTACTAGTTTCCTAGCACATATAACTGCATTTTCTATATCATTTACTATATTACAACCTTTAAAAGAATATTCCTTATCCCTTGTAATAATAATACTTTCCCTATTTGATAGCGGCTTTATAGGCAATGACTCAAATGTCTTTCTACCCATTATTATGATTTGCCCCTGAGTATATTCCTTAAATCTTTTCAAGTCTTTTGGCAAGTGATATAGGAGCTTACCCTCATTTCCCATGCCATTATTACTATCTATTGCTACAATTAAATTAATCATATTTCTCCTATATAGCTAAATCAAATTTTAACTGACCAAGTGTATTGTATTCAACTATCTTAAAATCAGAAACTTCAAAATCATAGAAATTAGTTTTATCTGTATCAAGTATTAACTCAGTTTGCTGATGTAAGCTAAACTCATCTTTTGTATAAGCCTTATTTTTATACTCTTCAAATCTTCTTATAAGTTCATTTGCCTGTTCAAAACTTCTATCATATATATGCAAATTTTGAACAAAATGAGTGAAACAACCAAGTTTATATCCAAGATGTTTTGCAAACATCATCATAAGACAAACATATTGCATTTTATTAATGTGTCCTGCCACAAGATAATCGCTACTTCTTTGAATAAGGGTCATATCTAAAAAAAGTTCATTTTCAACCTGTCTTACAGACCAAATAGTTTCAAATGCACATGGATCAAGTCCATGTACCTTATCAAGTTCCTCATACTGCCAAAGGTCTATAATATGTCTTCTTCCAAAGGGATTTTCCTTAAGTCCTTTTAAAAGCTTATTTACTAAATCATATTTTTTGACTACTGCTCCATAACAACTTCCTATACTTCTATCTCCAATATCCCAACTATCCCACCATGTAACACCGTATTTATCCTTAAGTAAGTCTAGGTTATTGGACTTATCTCTATATATCCAAAGTACCTCTTTAAGCCCTGACTTCCAAGCAATAGGTCTAAGTCCTGTTATAGGAAATTGTTTCTTGCCAATATCATATTTTTCGCAAACCTGCGTAATAAACTTAGTGTAGGCTTTAGTTCCGTCTTTATATGACGGTCTTACATCTCTATCAAGACTCCCCTCCTTTAAGATAGTTTTTATATTTTCGATAAATCTTTCTTCTACTAAAAACATATTTTCTCCTTGGCTTTATTTTTATTATGCACTGTACTGACTATTATACAACTTTGTATAAAAACTGTCAGCATTTATAAGTTCTTCATGAGTACCTCTTTCTATAATTTTTCCGTCTTTCATAACTAAAATTAAATCAGCTTGTTTAATTGTAGAAAGTCTATGTGCTACTATAAAACTTGTTCTTGACTTCATTAACTTGTCAAATGCCTGTTGCACTTTTAGCTCGGTTCTGGTATCTATTGAAGAGGTTGCCTCATCTAAGATAAGAACTGTCGGAAGTGCAAGCATAGCTCTTGCAATACATAAAAGCTGTCTTTGACCTGCTGACAAATTTTCTCCATTTTGCCTTATTACAGTATCATAACCTTGTGGTAATTTTTTAATAAAATTATCTGCATAAGCCTCTTTTGCAGCTGTTTCAATCTCTTCAAAAGTTGCGTCCTGCTTTCCCATAGCAATATTTTCTCTTACAGTCCCTGTTTGTAGCCAAGTTTCCTGTAAAACCATTCCAAAACTTCCTCTTAGACTTCCAAGACTTATATCTTTTATATCCATTTCATCGAGAGTGATTTTCCCACTGTCTATTTCATAAAATCTCATAAGTAGATTAATAAGCGTAGTCTTTCCACAACCTGTCGGCCCTACAATAGCAATTCTTTTGCCTTTCTTTGCAACTAAATTTAAGTCCTCTATAAACTTAGAATCTTTACTATATGAAAATGCTACATTTTCAAGTGTAATATCTCCCTTGACATTTTTAATATCTATTGCATTAGGATTTAAAACAACCTCTTCTTCATCGAGAAGAGCAAATATCCTATCTGCACAAGCAAGAGAATTTTGTAATTCAGTTATTACAGTTGAAATCTCATTAAAAGGTTTTGTATATTGATTTGCATAATTTAATGCAGTTACAAGTTGACCTATTGTTATTGCACCATTCATTGCAAATAAAGCTCCTGCTACTCCTACGCACATATACACAATAGAGTTTACAAAGCGTGTAGCAGGGTTTACTAAAGCTGAGTAAAAAATTGCTTTTAGATATGAACTGCCTAAATTTTTATCAGCCTCTTTAAACTCATCAGTTACTTGTTCTTCAGTTGAAAATGCTTTGACAGTTGACATTCCTGAAATCATTTCATCTACTATCCCTGTAACTGCCGCTCTTTTTTCTGATTGACTTTTAAAATAAGTAAAACTTTTTTTAGCAATAAATGCACTTACAAATAATGAAAGGGGAGTTATTATAAGCACCAAAAGTGCTAGGGCTACATTTAATCTAAGTATAAAGAAAAGAGTTAATATTATAGTCAGTATACCTGTGAAAAACTGCCCAAATCCGAGTAACATACCGTCTGAAAACTGCTCTACATCTGAAACAATATTACTTATTATTGTTCCATGTGCTTTTGAATCTATAAACTTTACAGGTAGTCTTTGTATTTTTGCAAAAAGATTTTTTCTTAAATCTCTAACCATACAAAAAACAATGTGATTATGTAATTTACTCATAAAACCTTGTGAAATAGAATTTACAAGTATGCACATAAGCATTTGAACTATTATCCTTGAAAGCTTTAAAAAGTCTACATTTCCCTTTGATATAATTACATCGACTGCATTTCCTATTAGAATTGGTAAAAACAATGTTGAAACCACTATAACAACTGCTAAAATAAGGCTTATTATAAAACTTAGAGTATATGGTTTCATAAGTTTAAGTATTCGTGTAAATGTTGTTTTCTTACGCATCTAAAACTTCCTCCTTTGAAAGCTGAGAAAGACATATTTCTCTATAAACCTCACAAGTCTTAATAAGTTCCTTATGACTGCCTTGACCTACTATCTTACCTGCGTCCATAACAATTATTTTATCAGCACTCCTTATAGAGCTAATTCTTTGAGATACCATAAAAACTGTTGCAAAACTTAAATTTTCTCTAAGTGCTTTTCTAAGCTTGGCATCGGTTATATAGTCAAGTGCTGAGGAAACATCATCTAATATAAGTATTTGAGCCTTTGTTATAAGAGTTCTGGCAAGTGAAAGTCTTTGTTTTTGACCTCCTGAAAAGTTTGTACCTGCCTGACTTACTTCTGAAAGCAGCCCTCCCTCAGTGCTTTTCTTATCTAAAACGTCCTTTGCCTGAGCTAAGGTAATAGCCTCTAAGACTTCCTCCGAGGTAGGATTACTTTTTCCCCATTCCAGGTTACTCTGTATAGTTCCCATAAAAAGCCTGCTTTTTTGTTCTGCAATGGCAACTACTTTTCTCAAAGATTCTATATTGTAGTCCTTTATTTCATTATCCATAATTTTAAGACTTCCTGAAGTAATATCATAAAATCTCATTAAAAGGTCTACAAGAGTAGTTTTTCCTGAACCTGTTCCTCCTATTATACCGATAGTTTCGCCTTTTTTAACTTCCAAGTTAATGTTTTCAAGTGCCATTCCTGAGGCAAGAGGATATTTAAATGCTACATCTTTAAAACTTATAAATGGAGTTTCATTTTTAAAATCATTTAAAACTTGAATTGCATCAAGTTTGCCGTCAGCTAGTGAGCTTTCAACATCAAATACTTCCTCAACTCTTCTTGCACAAGCAAATGATTTTGACATAATGTCTACCATTCTAGCTATTTTCAAAAGTTCAACTAAAATTTGTAACATATAATTTACTAATGCTACCACCTGTCCTTTAGTTATAAAACCATTAAAAACATCTTTTGAGCCTACTTGTAAAATTGCTATAACACCTATATTTACTACTGCATAGGTAAGAGGATTTATAAGCATAGTTATATTTCCTGCTTTCATTTGCACATTGTAAAGCTCATTTATATTGTTATTAAATTTATCTTCCTCGCTCTTTTGCTTTGAAAATGCCCTTATAACTCTTACTCCTGTCAGGTTTTCAAGACTTCTGCCTAGTATTTCATCTAGTTTTTTCTGAACCATTCTAAATAATTTTACAGACTGCTTTAAAAGAGTATATACTATGAGTGCAAGCATAGTTATAACAATTAAAAATATTATACCTGTACGCTTATCTACTACATAAGCCATATACATTGCCCCCAAAACTATAAAAGGGGAACGAAGAACAAGTCTAAAAAATATATTTACACTTGTTTGAATCTGCATTGTATCACTTGACATTCTAGTAATAAGAGTATCTCTTCCTAAAATATCAAATTCTGCATGTGAAAATGACATTATCTTCTCAAATAAATCATCTCTTAAGGCAGTACCAAAGCCTGATGCAAGCTTGGCACTAAAAAACTGAGCTGTTACGGCACATATAAAACCTATCAGTGCAAATGCTACCAAAATACCACTACTTTTAAATATAACTTCTTTATCATTATTTGGAGTCCCTGAATCTATTATAGCTGCCATAACAAGTGGAACTAAAAGTTCAAAGCTTGCCTCCAAAAGCTTAAAAAGTGGTGCTAAAATACACTCAAGCTTATATTTTTTAAGGTAACTTCCTATTCTTTTTAACTCTCTCATCTTAACTTCCTCATATTAAAGTTCACTAACTCATTAGATCATGACTTTGGCATTTGAACCTCCCTCTTTTGACTTATTTACAGTTATTTGCTTATCAACTCTTGACTTTAATTCATTTACATGAGAGATAATTCCGACTAACCTTTCGCCCTTTGTAAGTTCTATAAGTGCTTTCATAGCCTGTTCAAGTGAATTTTCATCAAGTGTTCCAAAGCCCTCATCTACAAACATAGTATCAAGTTTTATTCCCCCTGATTCAGATTGAATTTCATCTGAAAGCCCAAGTGCAAGAGAAAGTGCCGCCTCAAATGACTCTCCACCTGATAAAGTCTTTACACTTCTTGTAGAGCCATTGTAATGGTCTGTAACCTCAAGGTCAAGTCCGGACTTTGCTCTTAAATTTAAAGAACCTGATTTTCTTTTTAGCTCATACTGACCACCTGACATAATCATAAACCTTGTATTTGCCCTTGCAATAATTCTGTCAAAATAAGTCATCTGCACATAGGTTTCAAGCATTATTTTTTCCTTTCCTGTAAGAGTTGCATTTGCAGTGTCGGATAATGCCTTTACAAGTTTAAGCCTTTTCTCTTTTTCCTTTAGCAGTTTTGAATTTTTTGATATATTTTTTCTTGCATTAGTATTTTGAGAAATAAAAGTATAAACCTGCATTTTATCCCTATTTACATCTTCTTTTTGGGTTAAAATCTCTTTAAGTATATCATTTGTTTCTTCTATAACCAAATTCAAATCAAAATCATATAAACTTTCATTACCAAAAGTTAAACCTGTCAAGCTTTCTAATTCTTTCTTTAAATCACAGCTTTGTAATTTAGTTGCCTTTTCGTATTCCTTTTCGGAAAGCTCTACAAGTTTTTTTAGTCTAGCATCAAGGGACACCTTTTCATCTCTACAAGTCTGATAGTTAAGATTTATTTTTTCAACTTCCTTATTAAAGCTATCAATACTTAATTTTAATTTTTGAAGTTCCTCTTTTGCCTCTATAACATTTTCATATTTTAACTCAAGTTTTACTTCCTCAATATTTTTTTGAAGTTCCTCTTGCTTTACCCCTAATGAAATATAGTTTTCATTTAATTTAGATATCTCCTTATCCAACATTTCCTTACTTTTTTCATTTTCAGGTAATAGCTTTTCATCAAGTTCGCTACATCTTTTAGCCTCTAAGTCAAGTTTATGTATATCTTCTTTTAAAGTATTTATTTTTAGATTTATATTTTTAAGTTCCAATGATAACTCATTAAAATAAACTTCCTTATTAAGACTTAAATCTCTTCCTTGACTTATTAAAAAATTTTCAAGACTTAAATTTTTCTCTTGAATACTTCCGTTAAGCTTTGATTTTTCTATTTCTTGCAAATGTATAAGTTTCTCATTTTCCTCAAACTCTTTACTTGCCTTTTCCAAAACTTTTTGCTTTTTATTTTGTAAACTAACTAGCTCTTTTTTCTCTTTTTCTCTATCATTTTCTTTTTCAAGTTTAAGCTTAAGTTCATCTGCTAAATCACTTAGATTTTGATATAGCCCCTTTAGAAAAATGTCTATCTTATCAAATAATGCCTTATCAAAAATATTCTCATCTAATAATTTTGCACTAATTTCATTTTTTAAGTCATCATCTCGATTAACTTTTAAAAGCTCTAATTGACTATTTAAAATGCTTTCTTTTAGACTATTTATTTTCCCACTTTTAATACCTAAATTCCTACTAAGATTATCTATCTTTTGTTGTTCCTCTCTTACAGATAGTTTTATTTTTTCAATTTCTTCTTTAGTAGGAGCATTTTCAGGGCAAACTGCCTTTTGTGGGTGAGTTGTTGAGCCACAAACAGGGCATTTTTCACCGTCCTTAAGAGTATTTGCAAGTATACCTGCTTGATTATCTAAAAATGCCTTTTCATAAGATATCTGTTTTTCCTGTAAACTTAAATAAATATCTCGTTGTTTCTTATAGTTAGTCAATTCTTTTTCATAAGAAATGTTTTCATCTTCAATATTTCTAATACTTTGAATGTGATTTTCAATGTTCTTTAAAGCCTCGTTATTTTCCTTAACCTTTGTTTCAAGCTTTAATTTGTTTGAATCAATATTTTCAAATGTAGCTATATTTTCTATAAGTTTTTCAAGTTCCTCTTTTTCAAGCTCTATTTTTGTTTTGCTCTCATCTTGTAAAAGATTTAGTTTTTCTAAATGATTTTGGGTATCATTTTGTTGCTTTAGAGTAGCTTTTAATTTTTTAAATATATCTAAACCTTGTTCTATTGACTCCTTACTCTTAACTAAATTGTCAACTTCCCTTAAGGCAACTTGAGATTTTATTTTTGAGTCTTTCTTTTCTAAAAGTTCTGCTTTAAACTCCTGAATTAATTTTGTAAGTTCAGTACTTTGATTTTCCTTATGCTTAATATCATTTAAAATGCTTTCTTTTTGAATGTTAAGATTTTTAACCTCAGTTATCTTTTTATCAAGTTCCTCATATTTATTAAGTTCTTTTTCAATAACCACAACTTCACTTTGAAGTGAACTTATCTTAGGCTTTTTAGACTCATATTCATTTTTTTCTTTGTCTAATTCAGTAAGCTTAACATCATTTTCATCTAAACTTTTCCTTGTTTCCTTAATCTCTGTATCTCTTTCAAGTAACCTACTAAGTATTTCTACTTTATTTTTAAATTTACTTTCTATATTCTCAAGTGCATTAAACCTCTTTTCTAAAGCCTCATATTCATAATTTCCCTTTTCTATAAGACTATCTAAAAGGCTCTCAACTTCCTCTGCATTAAGTTTTCCTTGTTTGGCATCTTCTATTAAACTTATGTCCTCTGAATCTTTTTTTGACACTATCATATCAACATTTTGCTTAATACTTTCCCAAACTACATTGTAATCTTTTTCAGCCTCTAAACTACTTTCCTTAAGCTTTTCCTGTAATCTCTGATATAAATGTGTTTTAAATATATCTCTAAATATCTTCTGCCTTTCTACTGTATCTGAATGTAGTAGTTTAAGGAAATCTCCCTGAGCTAACATGCATATTTGAGAAAACTGTCGCCTATCAACTCCAAGTATTTCAGTTATCTTACTATTTACCTCTGAATTTTTGCTTATTGTACTTTTATCAGGCATTATCAAATGACTGTCAGCCTTTTGAGTTGTCATTGAATTGCCTCTTTTAGCAGCTCGTTCATACTCCGGATTTCTTCTAATAATATATACCCTATCCCTATACTCAAACTCTAGTTCTACAAAAGTTTCTGTATTTTTATCAGCATAAGTTGAACGAAACATATTTGACTCTCTTATATCTCCACTTGGCATTCCAAAAAGTGCAAATGTTATCGCATCAAATATTGAAGTCTTTCCTGCACCTGTTTCCCCTGCAATAAGATAAAGTCCACTCTTTCCAAACTTTGTAAAATCAATTTCTTGCAAACCGGCATAAGGTCCAAAAGCTGACATTTTAAGTTTTAAAGGTCGCATATTTCCCCCTCTAAGATTTCTATTTGCTCATCACTTGGCTTTTCATTATTCTGCATTTCATAAAAATCTATAAAATTTTCAAGTGGACTTTTACTTGCTATCATAAGATTTACCTCAACACTTTTACTTTCTCTAGTTCTTTTATTGTCATAGTCAAGCTTTAATATATTTTTATAAATTACTCTTAAATTACTTATTGCATTCGGTATATCATCTTCATCAATAAGTGTTATATAAAAAAAGTCCTCTAAATTTAAATCCTTATAGTTTGCTCTTAGTGTAAGTTCCTCATAAGTTCCTCTAAGACTTTTAAAATCATATCTTGGTTTAAGTGGAATAAGTTTCTTATTAATATCACAAAGCACATCACTTTCTTTTTTGCCAAGCTCAATTATTGTAATACTTTTTTCATGTTTTTCTGAAAATGAATATTTTAATGGAGTACCACAATATCTTATTCTACCCTCTAAAAAATTTTGAGGTGAATGAATATGCCCTAATCCAACATAATCAAAGTCCTTGAATACATTTGCATCAATATTGTCTGCCCCTCCTACATTTATCTCCTCAGACTCAGAGCGTTCTGCCCCTGTTATAAACTGATGAGTCATTAAAACATTTCTATTATTACGGTCAATGTTAATGTCCGAAACGATTGCTTTCATCATATCATTATAATTGTCAATAGCAGGATACAAATGTCTTACATTAATCGGCTTTATAAATGGAAGTAGATAAAAATTTATATCTCCATATTCATCTTTAAGTTTAATGCAGTCAACATTATCATTAAAACTTGTTGAAATGTAAATATTATTTTCCTTAAATATTCTCCCTCCAAATGCAAGCCTTTCAGGCGAGTCATGATTTCCACTTATAATCATAGTTATAAGTTTTCTTTTAGATAATTCACATATAAAATCATCTAATAAATTTACTGCTTGTACAGGAGGAACAGGCTTATCATAAATATCCCCTGCAATTAAAAGTACCTCAGGCTTTTCTTCATCTAATACTTCTAGTATTTTTTTTAAAATATATTCCTGCTCCTCAATCATTGATACTTCATTTACTTTCTTTCCTAAATGTAAATCGGAAATATGCATTATTTTCATAAATCACCTTTTCTAGTTGACAGTCTTTCCCTCTCTTCTTTGATTAAGCTTTTGTATATTTGCTTTTTCAATCTCATTTAACCAACTTTCTTTAAAGTCATTTGGTGCAACTGTTCCAACATACCAAGGTTGAGCATCAAAATACTGCTGCAAAGTTGTGTCATTAAATCTCCTACCATGCCTTGCATAAACTTCATTTAATGCAAATCTTGCAATGTCAGGAGTAAGTGCATTTATCTCAGCAGCTGACAAATACCTTGTAGAACTCTCAGGCAAAATATAAGTTCCTGTATCTCCCACATATCCACTAGGATAGATATAAGTTGGTTGTACAACTATAGTCGGTTGAATTATAGTCGGCTGTACAATAGTCGGTTGTACAATAGTCGGTTGTACTGCCGGCTGAGTTTCTTGAGTAGTTTCAGCAGCAGTAGTGGTTTCTTGTGTAGTTTCTTGAATAGAACTTTCTGCTACACTTGTTCCAAATTTATTAGCTGATTTTTCAACTGTTTTAAGATTACCATTAGTTGTAAGCCCAAGTAAAATCTCATCAACTTTCTCATCTTTATCTGAAGTTATATAAACAAACCACTCATTTTCAAATTTTGAGCTTGTATAATATCTACTCCTGTCAGTTGTATACTTATCTTCTTGTGTAAATTTTTTCAACTTCTTGTCAAGCTTATCCTCGTCAAAGTCATCTCCTACCTTAACCCCTGATATTTTAAGTCCTTTTGATCTAAGAGTCATTAGGGTTAAATATCCGTCTCCGTCTACCTCTATATCTACATCAGGACTATCTGCTGAATATTCTCCGTCCTCTCCCTCAAGTTCATACTCTTTTATGAAGTCTTTTACCTTTTCTGTTTTATCAACAAGCTCCAAACCGTCATTTATCTTATCTTCATCATCTTTTTCGTCTTTATCTTTATTTTTACGAGATTTTTTGGTAGTTTCTTCAACATCTGATTTATTATTTCCAAATGGAAGTACACTACATGATGTCATCATAAGTGCTGATAAAGTAAGTGCAATAATTAATCCTTTTTTCCTCATAGTCTATCCCCTTTTCTTAAAGCATTTAATAAAGTGTATAACTACTATTATATCATAAGTTATAATAATTAGCTTTTAATTCTTTTATTTTTATACAAAAAAATTGCTATTTAGAAAAATCTAATTAAGACTAATCTAAATAACAACTTTTTAATTTTGATAGAACTAATATTATCTGATAAATTCTTTAACCTTAGCAGCTTTTCCAACTCTCTTGCGTAAGTAGTTTAACTTAGCTCTTCTTACTTTACCTCTTCTTACAACTTCAATTCTGTCTACAAAAGGTGAATGTACAGGCCAAGTTTTTTCTACACCAATTCCATTTGATGTCTTTCTTACTGTAAATGTTTCTCTTGCACCACCATTTTGTCTTTTAAGAACAGTACCCTCAAATATCTGAATTCTTTGTCTGTTACCCTCTTTAATCTTGTTGTGCACTCTTACAGTATCTCCAACACTAAAATCTGCAACTTCTTTTAGTTGCTCTGCCTCAATACTTCTTATAATCTCGTTCATTGTAAACCTCCTGTTAAATTTGATATTCTTAAATCCTTTAATGTAAAAACTAACTCTAAAGCAATGCTTTAATCAGACCAGAGGAATATCCACTTTGTTTGCAACTTAGGTAGTTTAGCATAATTGAAGTTAAAAAACAAGTGGGAATTTAGAGTAATGGCTACTTACTCATTGTAATTAAAAAAGATATATGTTACTCTAAGAGTAGGTAAAAATAGTTGTGATTATATTATATGGTAGTATATGAAAAAGATATTTATTTATGTTATTTTAATGTTGTTATTAGTAGGTTGTACTGAGAAAAAGCAGGATTATTTTAATGGCATTGTTTCTGAAATTGCTGATGATTATATAATAGTGATTCCTGATGAAGATGAACCAATAAAAAAACTTGGAGATAAGGTATATGTAACCAAGGAGCTGATGTCTACAAGAGGAATTCCTCATCTTGAATTTAATGAGAGAGTTCGTATTCTTTATAATAAAGCTGAAAAAGATAAGGAATATATAAGGTTAAAAACAGTCTTTGCTATTTACAAAGAGTCAGAGATAGACTAGGAATGCTTTTTGCTTTGTTTGCTCTAGGAAAATGAGGATACATAGAATTTAAATTATTAATTAGGGGCTGTTGCAAAAGTAGGAAAATCTACTATAGTAACAGTCCCTTTTTAGTATAATTATTTAATTCTTAAAACCTACTTCATCTTTTCAAGTAGTTTTCTAACAGATACTAGCTTTGTACACAAACATAGAAGTTCTGCTGCAATCTCCAAATCTCCTATTGGAGGAAATGACGGTGCAATTCTTATATTGGTATTTTTTGGATCTTTTCCCCCCGGAAATGTAGCTCCGGCAGGTGTCATTACCACTCCTGCTTTTTTACATTTATCAACTACTTTTTTAGCACAACCCTCTAAAGTATCAAAGGAAATAAAATAGCCTCCTTTTGGTTTTGTCCAAGTGGCAATCTCAAGTCCTCCTAAATCTCTCTCAAAAATCTCTAAGACTCGTTCAAACTTAGGTCTTAAACTATCTGCATGCTTTATCATGTGTCTATTCATGCCTGCAATATCTCCAAAAAACCTCAAATGTCTAAGCTGATTAACCTTGTCATAACCTATAGTTTGAACTTTAAGTTGCTTTTTAATATCAGTTAAATTGTTTTCTGAGGCAGCTATGGCTGCAATTCCTGACCCTGGAAAACATACTTTTGAAGTAGAGGCAAACTTATAGACCATATCCATATTGCCTGCCCTCTTACATTCAGCTAAGATTTCCAAAATGTAATCTTGATTATCGTCATATAAATGATGAATTGTATAAGCATTATCCCAATAAATTCTAAAATCTTTTGCAGCAGGTTTAAGTCTTGCAAATCTTCTTACTACATCATTTGAATAAGAATTTCCTGTGGGATTGGAATATTTAGGAACACACCATATACCTTTTATACTCTCATCACTTGCTACTAAGCTTTCAACCATGTCCATATCCGGGCCATTTTCAAGCATTGGAACACTTACATTTTCAATTCCAAAATACTCTGTTATTGCAAAATGTCTGTCATACCCTGGAACTATACATAAAAACTTTACTTTATCAAGTTTACACCAAGGTGTACTTCCCATAACTCCATGTGAATATGACCTTGATACAGTATCATACATAACATTTAGGCTTGAATTTCCATATATTATTACATTATCAGCCGGAACTTCCATCATATCGCCCATAAGAACCTTAGCCTCTCTTATACCGTCTAAAACTCCATAGTTTCTACAATCTGTTCCGTCATCACATCTTAAATCTGCATTACTTGATAAAACGTCCATCATTCCCATTGAAAGGTCTAGTTGTTCAATGCTTGGCTTTCCACGGCTCATATCAAGTTTTAAATCTCTAAACTGCATTTCTTTATACTGAGCTGCTAATTCTTTTTCAAGCTCAAGTAGCTCTTCTTTTGTAAGTTCTGAATATGGTTTCATATTACCTCCTTAATTTATTTACAAATTCTTTTTTGCAAACCTATAACGTATCTGCTTGGGTTTTCCTCGCCTACGGCGAGGAAAACCCAAGC
>CALALP010000088.1 GCA_937925515.1 uncultured Lachnoanaerobaculum sp.
ATTGAATTTTCAAGGTTCAACACACCTTATTGGTGTGGGAAGTTTGAGTTAATTATTGACTTATAGTAGAGGCTTTTGCACTATAAAAAGTGTGATAGCCTTTTTTTATCCCCTACATTTACACAATCTTACAATTTACCTCAATAAAAAGTAATATCATACTATTTTTAGCTATTTTAATTCTACTTTTATAGTTAGATACATTATATACTTTTATTATATGGAGTTTGGAGGAAAAGTGTTATGGAGAGAAAAAAAGATTACTTACTTTGTATTGATTCTGACGGTTGTGTTATGGATTCAATGGATATAAAACATAAAAATTGTTTTGCTCCTGTTTTTGTAAAGGAATGGCAACTTGAAGAGTTTAAAACAGAACTTGAGGATAAATGGAATGAATTTAACCTTTATTCAAAAACTAGAGGTGTAAATCGTTTTAAAGGGCTACTTATAATACTTAAGTATGTAGATGAGAATATAGTAAAAGTTGAGGGAATTGAAGATTTAAATAAATGGATAGATTCTACAAATAAATTATCCGAAAGTTCTTTGATTAAATTTATAAATGAAGATAAGCTTAATAGTAAATGTTTAGAAAAGGCACTTAATTGGTCAAGGGAAGTCAACAAAAGTATTAAAGCACTTGATGAGAGTCTTATAAAGCCATTTAAAAATGCTAAAGAGGCTATAAGAGATGCTAAAGATTATTGTGATATTGTAGTTGTTAGTTCTGCAAATAGAGAGGCTGTTATAAATGAATGGGAAAGGTATGGCATTTTACAATATACAGATGATGTAATGGCTCAAGATTCCGGTACTAAGGCTGAATGTATAAAGAAACTTTTAGAGCTTGGATATAAAAAAGAAAATGTATTATTTTTAGGAGATGCAGTAGGGGACTTAACGGCAGCAAGTAAAAATGGAGTTTACTTTTGTCCGATAATAGTGAGAAAAGAGGAAATTTCTTGGAGTAAAATTTCTAAAATTGTAAATGATTTGATAGAGCAAAGATTTAATAATGAGTATCAAAAAGAACTTGAAAAAGAATTTTTTAAGGCTTTAAGTTAAAAATACGAGGAGGTGAAGAAAAATGGTTGATTTAAGTAAGAAACCCTATTATCTAAATGAAGAGCAGATAGAATGGGTCAAGTCTACTATTAAATCTATGACTGTTGAGGAAAAAATAGGGCAGTTATTTATAAATATGGTGGCAAATGAGGAGGAAAGAAAGCCGGAAAATATAAAGAAAATGTTAGATACTTATAAACCGGGTGGAATAAGGTATCACAACGCTCCCAAAGAGGAACTGTGGGAAATGGCAGACTGTTTACAGAAAAATTCTAAGATTCCACTTCTTATTGCGTCAAATTGTGAACAGGGTGGAAATGGTGGAATGAAAGGAGGTAAACCTTTAGCAAACGGAGCTGCACTTGCCGCAATAGATGATGAAGAGGCAGTTTATAAAATGGCAAAGGCAGCAGGAAAAGAGGCAGTTAGCGTAGGTTGTAATTGGAACTTTGCTCCTGTTGTAGATTTACTCTATAATTGGAGAAATACCATTGTACAGATTAGAGGTTTTAGTGATTCTCCTGAGGAAGTTATTAGATATAGTAAGTCATTTTTTAAGGGAATGAGAGAAAATGAGATAGTTACCTGCATTAAACATTTTCCGGGGGACGGAACTGAGGAAAATGACCAACATCTTATAATGGGAGTTAATAATTTGAGTGTAGATGAGTGGGATGAAACTTTCGGTAAGGTTTATAAAGAACTTATTGATGACGGAGTTATGACAATTATGGCAGGTCATATAGCACTTCCGGCATATTCTAAGAAATTTAGACCTAATATAAAAGATGAGGAAATACTACCTGCTACACTTTCTCCTGAAATTATTACTGACTTATTAAAAGGTCAACTTAAGTTTAATGGACTTGTACTTACAGATGCCTCTCACATGATTGGAATGTTCGGTTCATCAATACCTAGAAGTGAGCAAGTACCTAGAGCTATTGCAGCAGGTTGTGATATGTTCTTATTCTTTAATGATAGAGATGAGGACTTTAACTATATGCTTGAGGGCTATAAAAAAGGCATTATTACTGAAGAAAGACTTGAAGATGCACTTTCTCGAATACTTGGAGTTAAGGCAGCAGCAAATCTTAATGTAAAGCAAAAAGAAAATAGACTTGTAGCTGCAAGGGAAAATTTGAGTACAGTAGGTTGCAAGGAGCATATCAAACTTTCAGAAGAACTTGCTGATAGATATGTAACATTAGTTAAAGATACTAAGAATTATCTTCCTATGACAACAGAAAAATATAAGAGGCTTAAGCTAGTTTATATAGGTTCTGATGATATGGTCATAGCAGGAATGAAGTTTAAATCTGATGATGATGAAGTAATAAAGAATATAGTTGAAGAACTTGAGTCAAAGGGATTTGAAGTAGATAAGGAAGTTCCTGCTAAAAAAGGAAAAATTGAAGAATTTAAATCAAAGTATGATGCAGTTTTATTAGTTATAAATGTTCAAGGTTTTGCACAATTTAATACTATGAGGGTAAAATGGGACGAGCCGGTTAAACAACCATGGTATATTTCTGAACTTCCTACATTTGTAGTATCATTAAGCTATACAAATAATCTAATAGATGTACCTATGGCAAGATGTTATATAAATTCATATATGCCCCATTCACAGGCATTTAAGGCTACACTTGAAAAAATGATGGGAGTTTCAGAGTTTAAAGGCAGATTTAATGAAAATGTATTCTGTAATAGGTGGGATACAAGAATATAGTAAAAGGTTGATTGACAGATTGGAGGAAAATATGAATAATGGTATACATAGAGCTAAGCTCTGGCAAATTGGAGGTTTTGCGTTAAACAATACAGCTACTAATTTATATTTGTTTTTTATGAATTTTATTGCCTACTACTTGGTAGGAGCAGTTGGAGTAGGAGTTGTTGTTGCCTCTTCAATTATTATGAGTATGCGTATTTGGGACGGAGTTACAGACCCTTTTATAGGTTATTTGGTAGATAAAACAAACACTAAGTTTGGTAAGAATAGACCTTTTATGGTTATAGGAAATGTAATCTTATTAGTATTTTCATTTCTAATAGTTCATGTAACACATCTTGCCCCTGAACAAGGCAGACTTGTAACATTTATCATTTTATATATGATTTATATTATAGGTTACACTTTTCAATGTGTAGTTACAAAGTCAGCATAAACTTGTCTTACAAATGACCCAAAACAAAGACCAATGTTTACTATATTTGACGGAATTTATAATACTATCTTATTTGCAGTAGGTCCGGCAGTAGTTTCTCAAAGTTTAGTTCCTAAATATCGTGGATTTACAAATGAGTTTTTCCATGAATTTTGGATTTATATAGCAGTTGCATCAGCTATATTTACTTGCATTGCAGTATTTTCAATAGCATCAAAAGACAGAACAGAGTACTTTGGACTTGGGACATCACAAAAGCTTGGTATTAAAGATTATTGGGAAGTTCTTTCACATAATAGAGCAATTCAAATGCTTGTTGTATCAGCCTCAACAGATAAATTAGCACTTACTACTCAATCAAATGCAACTGTTGGAATACTTGTTTATGCAATAGTTTGTGGAAATTATGCAATGAGTGGAGCAGTTTCAGTTTACACTGCAATTCCAACATTTTTAATGCTTGCCTTTGGTGTTGGTTACATTGCAAGACAATTAGGACAGAAAAAAGCGTTACTTTTTGGCACTTATGGTGCTTTAGTATGTTGTATACTTTCAATACTTATATTCTATGTAATGGATCCTACAACACTTAGTTTACCTGTTAAAGGTCAGGACTTTGCAGGTTGGAATATGTTTACTATTTGTTATCTTGCATTATTCCTTTTGATGAAAGGCTTTACAGGTATTTCAGGAAATATAGTAATTCCTATGACTGCTGACTGTGCAGATTATGAAGTTTACAGAAGTGGTAAGTATGTACCGGGACTTATGGGAACATTATTCTCATTTGTAGATAAGATAATCTCATCACTTGGAGTTACAGTAGTAGGTTTACTTTGTGCAAGTGTAGGTTTTAGTAAAGAGTTACCGACAGTAGACACACCATTTAGCCCTGAGCTTAAAGTTGTAGCAATGATAACAATGTATGGACTTTTGATATTTGGTTTAATTTGTAATGTTATTGCAATGAAATTCTATCCACTAACCAAGGAGAAAATGCAGTCAATTCAAGAAGAAATAGCAGCTATAAAGGCAAAGAATTAAGGGGTAAGGCTATGCTTAAAGGTCGAAAAGAACATGCTGACTATGTTAATATGGGAAAATTTGCAGCACTTGAAGATGAACTTTACGATTTAAAACGAGAAAAAAACTTATTAAAAAAGAAAAATGTTTTTGTAAGTTTCATTGATAAAATTGTAAATAGAGAGCCTAAACAAGTTAATCGAAAGAAATATATTCATCTTGCACTTGGTCTTGGTTGGTTTTGTGGTGCACATAGATTTTACGCAGGACAAAAGATTAGAGGTATTTTGTATTTATTATTTTTTTGGACAGGTATTCCTTTTTCTATGACACTTATAGATTTGATGATTGCATTACCTATGAAAGCAGATACGGACGGAAATATAATGATATAAGGAGGGAATATGAGAATAGTAAATTCTTTGAATTTAAATTGGTTTTTTTCTAAGGGCGAAGTTATCTATAAAAATATTAATGATATAAACTTTGAGGTAGCTCAGGCAGTAGATTTGCCATATACCTATAATGCCTTTGACGGACAAGACGGTGGAAATAATTATTATAAAGGCAAGGCAAGTTATGTAAAAAAAGTATTAAGACCTGATGTTCCTAAAGATTATGACATATATATTGAGTTTAAGGGAGTTAATTCAGTAGCAGATGTATATGCAGACGGAGAACATTTATTAAACCATAAAGGTGGTTATTCTACTTTTAGAGTTAATCTTACAAAGGCATTTGAAAACAAAGATTTTTTAATTATAACAGTGGTTGTAGATAATAAAAATAGAAGTGATGTATATCCTCAAATGGCAGATTTTACATTTTATGGTGGTATTTATAGAGATGTAAATTTGATTTCGGTAAGTAAGACTCATTTTTCACTTGACTTTTACGGTGCTGACGGAGTAAGTATAACCTCAAAGCTTAAGGGCGAAACTGCTATAATTTCGGTAAATACCTACATTACAAACCCGGAGCTTTCAGACATGGTTCAAGTGCAAATGAAACATGATGAAGTGGAACGTATTTATGAAGTATTTATGCCGGCTAGTGAAGTTACAAAATTGGAGCTTTTTATAGATGATCCTAAATTGTGGCAAGGAATTGAAAGTCCGGACTTATATGATGTAAATATAAGACTTATAAGACATAACGAGGTTCTTGACAGTTTGGAGCTTAAGCATGGTATAAGAGAATATAAGGTAGAGCCTAGGAGAGGTTTTATATTAAACGGAGAGGTTACACCTTTAAGAGGAGTTTCTAAGCATCAAGATAGATTATTTGTGGGAAATGCAGTAAGCTATGATGACCTTTGTGAAGATGCAGATCTTATTGCAGAAATGGGAGCAAACACTGTAAGGCTTGCACATTATCAACATGACCAAGATTTTTATGATTTATGCGATGAATATGGTTTTGTAGTTTGGGCTGAAATTCCTTTTATATCTGTTATGAATAAGGATAAAAATGCACATGAAAATGCTATAAACCAAATGAAAGAATTGATTTATCAAAGCTATAATCACCCAAGTATCTGCTTTTGGGGCATCTCAAATGAAATAACTATCGGTGGAGATGTTGAGGGGCTTTATGAAAATCTATGCGAATTAAATGATTTAGTAAAAAAAATAGATCCGACCAGACTTTCTACTATGGCACAGGTAAGTATGTTGCCAATGATGTCAAAGCAGAATTTAATTACTGATGTTGTAAGTTATAATCTCTATTTTGGTTGGTATGGTGGAGATTTTACTCAAAATGAAGAATGGCTTGATAAATTTCATAAGATGCACCCAAATAGACCGATAGGATTATCAGAGTATGGTTGTGAGGGAATTATAAGTTGGCATAGTGATGAACCTAAGTGTAAGGATTATACAGAGGAATATCAAGCATTATATCATGAGCACATGGCAAAAATCATAGAAGAAAGACCTTATCTTTGGGCAACTCATATTTGGAATATGTTTGACTTTGGTTGTGATGCTAGAGATGAGGGAGGTGTTAAGGGTAGAAATAACAAGGGAATGGTAACATTTGACAGAAAGATAAAAAAAGATGCTTTCTACCTTTATAAAGCCTATTGGTCAGATAATTACTTTGCTCATATAACAGGCAAGAGATATGCACTTAGACACCAAAATGTTATTGATATTAAAGTTTATTCAAATATGGACAGTATTATACTATTTGTAAATGGAGAAGAAATAGGAATTTCAAATGCAAATAAAGTACATATTTTCAAAGATGTAAAACTTAGAAAAGGAAGTAACTATGTAACTGTAACCTCAAATTTTGTAGATACAATTTTAACAGAAACAAAAGACATTGATGTAGAAGAGATAGAAGATTTCTTTGAAAATGAATTTGAGGGAGAAATGGAACTTGACAGTGCAGTATTTACCCTTGTTGAAGAACCTTATGCAGGTTACATTAAACCTATAGAAGAGGACGAACAAAGAGAGGGAGTAAAGAATTGGTTTGAAGATGTAAATGAAGAGGAAGAAACTCCTGAACTTACATTTAAAGAGGGATACTTTAGTATTAATGATTTAATTGGCGACATACTAGCACATGAAAAGGCAGGCGATGTGCTTGTAGATGCTCTCAATGCCTTTGGAAGTGTAAGAGTTAAGAAGTCTATGCTTGGAATGATGGAGGGCTTAACTCTTAAGGATATGAGTGGAATGTTTGCTCAAGATGATAATAAATCAAAGACTATGCTTGCATGGACAAACTTTAAGCTACAAGAAATTAAAAAGTAGATTGTTGTAGGTGTTAATTAGGGGGTGTTGCTCACTTTTGGCGAGCAGTATCCCCCTGATTTGTTTCAAATGTAAATGAGAATGTGATAAATATAATTAAAAACCAGATAAAAAAAATTAATAGCCCTAATTAGAATAAATTATTTTACATATTGACAAAATAACAGTATAATACGCATAAACTATTAAATTTAAGTCTTGGAGGGAAGTATGAAAAAACCAATTATAGGAATTTCAGGAAGTATCATGATTGACTCAAGTGGAAGTTTTGCAGGTTATAAAAGGTCTTATGTAAATAATGACTATGTAATTTCTGTATCAAAAAATGGAGGAGTTCCTTTTATAATTCCTTTTTTAGAAAATATAGAACTTGTCAAAAATCAACTTGAAGTTGTAGATGCTATTATTCTTTCAGGAGGACATGATGTAACTCCTGAATTATATGGAGAAGAGCCACTAGCTAAGACAGGAGTTTCATTTCCTGAAAGAGATAGATTTGATTATGAACTTATAAAGTGTGCTATTGAAATGAACAAGCCTATTTTAGGAATTTGTAGAGGAATGCAAATTTTAAATACATATTTTAATGGAAAGCTTTATCAAGACTTAAGCTATGCAAAGGGTGAAATCTTAAAGCATGACCAAGTTAGAACCCCGAGTTTGGTTACTCATAAGATAGAAATTGAAGAGGACTCTTTATTATATAAGATATTTAATGAAAAAGAGATAAAAGTTAATTCATTTCATCATCAAGCAGTAAAAGAGGTTGGAGAGAATTTAAAAGTTACTGCCAGAGCAAAAGACGGCATTATTGAGGCATTTGAACATAAAAATTATCCATTCTTACTAGGGGTACAATGGCACCCTGAAATGCTTAATAAGTCTTATGAAAAAATGAATGAAATTTTCAAGGCACTTATTAACACAGCGGCAAAATAAAAATATATAACTAATTAGATTTTGTGGGATTTCCTCGCCGTCGGTGAGGAAATCCCACATTTTACATAGCACCACCTTGTGTTTTAAATTAAAGCGTAAAATTTTTATAAAATATCTTGAAATGCTCTTATTTTTAGGTTAATCTTATTATTAGTACAGTTATTTTGTATTGAATATTAGATTTTGAAAGGATTTAATATGGCATTTGACGGAATCGTAATTTCTAATCTTACAAATGAACTAAGAACTAATCTTTTAGGTGGCAGAATTTCAAAAATTGCAATGCCAAACAAAGATGAGTTACTTTTTACTATAAAAAATAATTCTAAAAATCATCTACTTTTAATATCAGCTAGTGCCTCATTACCTCTTATGTATTTAACAGATATAAAAAAAGTAAGCCCTCTTATTGCACCTGCTTTTTGCATGCTGCTTAGAAAGCATATAGGAACTGCCAAAATAGTTGAGATAAATCAATTAGGGCTTGAAAGAATAGTGTGCTTTGAACTTGAGCATTTAGATGAACTTGGAGATTTATGCAGAAAAAAACTTTACATAGAGTTAATGGGAAAGTATTCAAATATAATATTTACAGATAATGAAGATAACATTATAGATAGTATAAAGAGGGTATCTGTTCAGATAAGTTCACTTAGGGAAGTACTTCCAAACAGAAAATATTTTTTACCTGAGGAATTAAAAAAAGAAGAACTACTTAATTTAGATAAAGAAAACTTTGTAAATGTACTTAAAAATTCAAAGCACCCCTTATCAAAGGCAATATATCTAAGTTTTTCAGGGATAAGTCCTCTTATTGCAAATGAAATCTGTGAGCGAGCCGGCATTTCTAGCGAAAGTTTAATATCTGATTTAAGCGAAATAGAATTTACACATTTATATCATACAGTTGAGCTTTTACTGGAGGAAGTCAAAGAGGGAACATTTTACCCTAATATAATATATAAAAAAGATGAGCCTGTTGAGTTTAACTCTATTAAGCTTGTAAGTTATCCTATAAGAGGAGAATATAGCAGTAAACATTATGACAGTATAAGTAAACTTTTATACGATTATTATTCGGCCAAGGATAATTTGGTAAGAATACGTTCAAAGTCCTATGAACTTAGAAAAGTAGTTTCAAATGCACTTGAAAGAGCAGTAAAGAAGTTTGAGCTACAACAAAAGCAGTTAAAGGATACTAAGAAAAAGGATAAGTACAAGGTTTATGGAGATTTGATAAATACTTTTGGATATGAACTTAAAGGAGGAGAAAAGGAACTTAGATGTGAAAATTACTATGATGACAATAAGGAGATAGTAATTCCACTTGATACTAAGTTATCTGCAAAGGAAAATTCTAAAAAATATTATGATAAGTATTCAAAACTTAAAAGGACAGATGAGGCATTAAGTGTTGAAATAAAGAAAACAGAATTTGATATAGAAGTTTTATCAAGTATTATGACAAGCCTAGATATTGCAGGCTCTGAGGAAGATTTAATTCAGATAAGAGAGGAACTTAGTGAATATGGTTATGTAAAGAAAAATCTTACTGTAAAAAAAGTTAAGATAACCTCTAAGCCGTTTCACTATATATCTTCTGACGGTTTTCATATTTATGTAGGAAAAAATAACTATCAAAATGATGAAATTACATTTAAACTTGCAGTTGGAAGTGATTGGTGGTTTCATGCAAAGGATATCCCCGGTTCACATGTAATAGTTAAAGCTGAAAATAAAGAAATAACTGATAAAACATTTGAGGAGGCGGCAAGTCTTGCAGCATATTATTCAAAGGCAAGAGAAACTCCTAAAGTAGAAGTGGACTATATTCAAAGAAAAAACTTAAAAAAAGTTCCAAGTGGAGCTCCGGGGTTTGTAATTTACCACACAAATTGGTCTATGGTAGTAAAACCGGAAGTAAAGGTTTCGGAGGTCTAATATGTTTAAAACATTATGGTCGTTAATTAAATGGATTTTCGGTGGTATATATAAGGGTATTTCAGGTTTATGGAAATCGTTTTGGGTTTCAATTTTTGGAAGACTATTTGAGGGAGGAGTTCTTGAAAACTATACTGAAATGCCGGTTGATAGTCTTACTAGAGAATATGGAATTTATCTTATGGAAAATGAAGAGATAGAAATAGGCTTTAAACTTGTAAGAGATGCTCTTATTTTCACAAATAAAAGAATAATTCTAACTGACCAAATAGAGGCTACAGGAGTAAGAATGAGAATTGAATCTATTAATCTTTATTCAGTAGTTGCTATAAGTATGGAAACAGCAGGACTTAATTTTGATGATTGTGAATTGACATTTAAATATATTAGTTCTCCACATATAAGAGGCTACAATATTGAATACAAAGAGCATACACTTAAATTTCCGACTAACTATGACGTTCAGTCCCTTTATATAGCACTTCAAGACTTGGCTTATAAAAATTGTATAAGAATCAATAATTTAGATTGATAAATAACAGTAGTTCAGGTGTGTTGCTTTACTTGACGTAGATAGTATTAATCATTATAATAAACTAGATATGAGTATCTAAGAAAGAGGTGTTGCCTTGATAAGAAGTATGACAGGTTATGGTAAGGCTGATATTGTTTCAGAGAATTATAAATTAAATGTGGAGATAAAATCAGTAAATCATAGATACCTTGATTTATCTATAAAGATGCCAAAAAGATTTAATATGTATGAAAGTATGATAAGAAATCTTGTAAGGGATTATGTACAAAGAGGAAAGGTAGACATTTATATTACTTTTGAAGATTATTCTAAAAGTTCCTCATCACTTAAATATAATTCTAAGCTTGCAAAAGAATATGTTGAGTTTTTTGAGCAAATGCAAGCACAATTTGGACTTGTAAATGATGTAAAAGTGTCCACACTTGCAAGATTTCCGGAAGTTCTTACTATGGAAGATATAAGTAATCATTCAGAAAATGATTGGGAAATGTTATCTGAGGCAATAAAGGAAGTTTGCAAAGGTCTTATAAAGTCAAAGGAACAAGAGGGAGAAAATCTTAAAAAAGATATACTTGCAAAACTTGAGTATATGTTAGAACTTTTACAAAAAATAGAGGAGAGAGCCCCACAGATTATAGAGGAATATAAGTTAAAGCTTAGGGATAAAGTAAAAGATTTACTTGAAAATAATTCACTTGATGAGGGTAGAATTGCATCTGAAGTAGTTATTTATGCCGATAAGATATGTTTAGATGAAGAAATAGTAAGATTACATAGTCATATAAATGCTACTGAAAGAGAACTTAAAAAAGGTGGTTCAGTAGGAAGAAAACTTGACTTTATAGCTCAAGAATTAAATAGAGAGGCAAATACTATTTTATCTAAGACAGGAGATAGTCTAGTTGCTGAAACTGCTATTTCCTTAAAAACAGAGATAGAAAAGGTAAGAGAGCAGATTCAGAATATAGAGTAATGGAGATTATATGGAAAAAAAAGGATTATTAGTGGTTATATCAGGCTTTTCCGGTTCAGGAAAAGGTACTCTAATGAAAGAACTTTTAAAAAGATATGACGATACTTATGCTTTATCAATATCAGCTACTACAAGAAGTCCAAGAGAGGGCGAGCTACATGGTAGAGAATATTTTTTTGTTACCAAAGCTGAGTTTGAAAAGATGATTGAAAATGAAGAACTTATCGAGTATGCAGGATATGTAGGAAATTACTACGGAACACCTAAGCCTTATGTATTATCAAAATTACTTGAGGGTAAAGATGTTATACTTGAAATAGAAGTTCAAGGGGCAACAGACTTAAAGAAAAGATACCCTGAGGCAGTTATGATTTTTATAACTCCACCTGATAAGAAAACATTGGAAAAAAGATTAGTCGGCAGAGGTACTGAAAGTAAAGCGCAAATTGAAAATAGGCTTGAAAGAGCGGCCAAAGAGGCTGATTCTATGGAAAATTATGATTATCTAATTATCAATGATGATATAGATGAAACAGTTGAGAAAATTCATAATTTAATTCAAGTTCAACACTGTCTTATAAAATATAATAAGGAAGTGATAGAAAAAATAAAAGAGGATTTATGTCATAAGGAGGAAAATTAAATGTTACATCCGTCATATACAGACTTAATAAATGTAGTAAATAGTGAGGTTGAACCGGGAGAACAACCTGTGGTACAAAGCAGATATTCTATTGTTATTGCTACTGCAAAAAGAGCAAGGCAACTTATCAATAAGACTGAGGCATTAGTTGAGTCAACAGGCAAAAAGCCTCTATCTGTTGCTATTGAAGAGCTTTATAAATCAAAAGTAAAGATTGTTAATGATGAGGCAGAAAATATTAACTAAAATAATGACCTGGCTTTTTGGGCTAGGTTTTCTTTATAAGGAGGTAGAGCATGAATTTACCAAATAAATTAACTCTTTTAAGAGTGCTTATGATTCCTTTTTTTGTAGTTGCATTATTAATGGAAAATGGTAATAATCAAACATATTCAATAATTGCATTTATAATATTTGTTTTAGCAAGTATTACAGATGCACTTGACGGATACATTGCAAGGAAATATAAACTAATAACAAATTTTGGGAAACTTATGGATCCTTTGGCAGATAAGCTATTAGTTTGCTCTGCACTCATTTGCTTTATAGAACTTGGAAGATTAAAAGCATGGGTAGTAATTATAATTATAGCAAGAGAGTTTGCAATTAGTGCATTTAGACTTATTGCAACTGAAAACGGTGTTGTTATAGCGGCAGGCATTTTAGGAAAACTAAAAACTGTATGTCAAATTATTACTGTAATGCTTTTAATACTTAACATAGAAGTTTTAAAGCCTTTGACAGATATACTTATAATAATTATGATTTTACTTACAATAGTTTCACTTATAGATTACATAGTTAAGAATCATAGTATTATAACTTCAGGGAAAATGTAGGTGGTTTACAAAAATTACATGAGGTGAAGAATGGATATTGCACAAATAACAAGATATAAGACTATTAAGCTATATGGACTAAATCCGGAGGCAGTAGAGGCAGTTATTCAAAAAGAAATAAATGAGCTTGAGGGAGTAAATTATGTAATAGAACTCCATGACGGTAGAATACATATAGTGCTTTCTGCATCAGCTAATTCAGAAGAAGAGGCAAAAGAAACAATAAAGCCTATGTATACATTTCTAAAAAAAGAACTTGGAGAGTTTATATATTCTACAAGAAAAGAGGATACTCTCGAGGCAATAGTAGTAAAGCTTTTAGAAAAGTATGAGCTTACAGTTTCAACAACTGAATCTTGTACAGGGGGGCTACTTGCAGCAAGATTTATAAATGTTGCAGGGGTTTCAGAAGTATATAAAGAGGGATTTATTACTTACACCAATAAGTCAAAGAGAAAAAGGCTTAATGTAGATAAGCAGACATTAAAAAAATATGGTGCTGTAAGTAAGCAAACAGCTAAAGAAATGGTTATGGGTCTTGTAATGCAAACAGACTCCGATTGTGGACTTGCAGTTACAGGAATTGCAGGCCCTGACGGTGGAACAATAGAAAAACCTGTCGGCTTAGTATATATAGCTTGCTTTGTAAAAAATACAACAGTTGTTAAAAAATATAATTTTGACGGAGATAGAATGCAGGTAAGAGAGCAGGCAGTTTCAGCAGCCCTAAATTTACTTAGAAAAACTATTCTTGAAGTTTTATAATATTTAAGTCAAAAAGGAGGCACATGTATATAGGAGAAAAAATTAAACCCCAAAAAGGGAAGATTTTAAATAATCTAAAAAAATTAAAGCCTTCTTTTAGTACCTATGTTATAGTATTAGATTTTAGAGAGAAAAAAATAGAAATTTATCATAGCATAATTTTTATAAATATTTGTAAAACACAAAAGTCTAATAGATTCATAATAATAGGAATTGCAGCAAATAAACAAGAGGCATTTAGATTAGTTAGAGATATTGTACAAGACATTTACAAAGTCGGAGTAGGTCTTGATTTTAGTCGCCTTAGTGGTTTGGAGGTGAAATAATGGCAATATTTTTATTAATTTTAAAAATAATAGGTATCATTTTACTGATTATTCTAGGAATTGTCATTTTTCTACTCTTAATTTTATTATTTATGCCATTTAGGTATAGAATAAAAGGAAATTATAATCGAGAGGGCTTTAAATTAGCAGGCGATGTTTTTTATTTTTTTAAGGTATTAAATTATCACATAGCTTTTGATAATGGAATGACTTCATTTTTAAGAATACTTAACTTTAAATTATTTGAAGACAATGATGAAAATGAAGAAGAAGAAATTAGTGAAGATGAAGTTAAGGAGTCTATTAAAAAAGAGGAACTCGAGTCTGAAGTTAGCAAGGAAGAAGTAACTAAACCTACTAAAAAAGAAGAGTTTAAGTCTGAATTTAGTGAGGAAGAGGCAAAAAAGCTACTTGAAGATGCTAATAAAGCAGGAAACTATACTGAAGTCATCTCAGACCAAAAAGTTGAAGAAACTGTTTTAGAAAAAGATTTGAATAAAGAAGATTTAGATAAAGAAGATTTAGACAAAAAAGTAAAAAAAGAAAAGCCTTTTTATATAAAGATAAGGGATAAACTATTAGATTTAAAAAATAAAAAGGAAACCCTATCAAAAGAATTTAATGACAAAAGAAATAGGCGAGCTGTTAAGTTATTATATGAGAGATTAAAGAAGTTACTAAAACATTATTTCCCTAAAAAACTTAGCGGCAACATAGAATTTGGTTTTTCAGAGCCTAACTTAACAGGAGAGGTTTTGGGATATATGTCTATTTTTTTAGGGTTATTTGAGCATAAGTTAGAAATTGTTCCATATTTTAATAAACAGATTATGGACATAGATTTGAACCTAGAGGGAAGAGTTAGACTGATTCATTTACTAATTGCAATAATAGTGATTATACTTAGTAAAGATGTTAGACGTTTATATAAAAAAATTAAGGCGTGGAGGTAATTATGGCTAATAATAACATGGAAACCGGAATAGAAACAATGTTTAAGGGCATGAGAGAACTTATGAATACAAAGACAGTAGTCGGAGAGCCTATGCAGGTAGGCGAGGCAACTATTATTCCTTTGGTTGATGTTTCTTGGGGAATGGGTTCAGGAGGTTTTTCAAAAGAACAAAAAGAAACAGGTGCAGGGGGTATGGGAGCAAAAGTATCTCCGGCAGCAGTGCTTATAATACAAAATGGAATCACAAAACTTGTAAATGTAAGAAATCAAGACATTGTAAATAAGGCACTTGACCTTGTTCCTGATTTAATAAATAGATTTACTTCTAAAGATGAAATTTCATCTGAGGCTGTTGAGGCGGCAAATGACATAGTAAACGATAAACAGCAGTAAACTGTAAGGATAATCTTATGAGTAAAATTATAAAAAACATAGCATTTTATTCTTTTGGAATAATTCTTTTAGTTATATTATTTTTTTGGCATTTTTTAGATGTTAGAGCAGGGGCAATAGAAAGCAAGGATTATTGGCTTTTTAATGTATACATTGTTTTAGGCATAGTTTTAATTATTACAGTAATTATTTCAAATGTACTTATTTATAATTATGTTGAAAATGTAGATTCTCCAAGAGAAAGTTTCTTAGATAAATTTAAGTCATTAGTAACACCGACTATTACTAAAGCGTATTTTATAACAGCGTTGTTGTTTGGTCTTATATATATGGCAGTTTTACCCCCACTTTCAGCACCTGATGAAATAAGTCATTATATAAGTGCATATAAGCTTTCCTCGCAACTTATGTTACAAAGTTCCACTTATGAGGACGGACATGTACTTATAAGAGATTTTGATTTAAAGCTTGAGGATATGAAAGGAGATTATAAGCTTTCCGACTCAAAAGGAACTGTTATGTATCCCATAACAAAAACGAATAGAACAGTTAAATCTGATGTTTTATCTCAAACCTTAGAGGAAGAAGATTATAGATTTATCTATAACAATTTACTTGTTGGAGATTATAATGTAGGCAAACTTGCAATTTCAGAGTTTCCACCTGTAAAAACAACTCCATTTGCACATCTTCCACAAGCACTTGGAATTACACTTGCAAGAGTACTTAATTTAAATAGTTTTGGACTTGTATATTTTGGTAGAATATTTAATTTATTATTCTTTTGTATTTTAACTACATTTACAATTTCAAAATTACCTTTTTATAAGGAGATATATTTTGGTGTAAATGTTTTACCTATGACTTTACATCTTGCAGCCTCATACTCTTATGATGTATTTATTTTATCTATATATGGTTTATATATAGCAAAATGTTTAAATCTTGCATACAAAGCTGAAAAGGTAAAAAATACTGATATAGCAATTTTAGCAATACTCATGTTTTTAGTT
The DNA here is from genome assembly GCA_937925515.1 of uncultured Lachnoanaerobaculum sp. Taxonomy (GTDB): domain Bacteria; phylum Bacillota; class Clostridia; order Lachnospirales; family Lachnospiraceae; genus CALALP01. The sequence goes on from CALALP010000088.1 coordinate 16,353, forward strand.
GCATCATGTAAATTAGTGTATCTTCCACTTGCAATGTTTGCATTTTTAATTCCAATATATAAATTTAAAACCAAATTAAGGTGGTTTATAAGTGCCTTAATAGTGTTTGTGTTTATGGGGCTTAGTTTTGTATTTATAGATAGACAGACATTTACAAACTATGCGGCTCAAACTGCCAATCATTTACAATGGGCAAATGAGGCAGGCTTTACATTATCCGAAATACTACATAGCCCAATTAGAGTTTTAAAAATAGTATATAATACATTTGTATATGAACTTGACTATTATCATATAACAATGCTTGGAGGATATTTAGGAAATTTAGACCCAATACTTGATATTTCATATTTTGCAGTAGTTATGCTTACTATTTCACTTTTGGGAATAAGTTTTTGTACAGAGGACGAGGAACTTATATTAAAGCTTAGAAGTAAAATATTTATGCTTATTATAATTATTTTATCAGTGGGACTAATAGAATTTTCAATGCTTTTAGCTTGGACACCTAAAACTTCGCTTACAATTTCAGGAGTTCAAGGGAGATATTTTTTGCCACTTTTACCTATATCCTTGATGTTGCTAAAAAATAAACTGATAGTATTTAAGAAGAATAAGAATCGTTTCTTTTTAGCTTTTATTTGTATAATAAATGCTTATGCTTTAATTAGAATATTTAGTATAGTGTGTCTAAGAATAGGATAATAATTAGTATTGTATAAGCGTTTAAAATCAACTTCTTACAAATATGTTATAAAAATGTAATTGAAATTAGATTGAAATACTTCTTGTCATAGTTTATCATGGAGCAGATATTAAAAGTCGGAGGTAGATTAGATAATGAATTTTAGAAAAAAGTTATCAAGTTTTATTTTATTAACTTGTTTGATGTTTACATTTATCTTTAGTTTAAATGTAAAGGCAGATACTGCAAGTATTCAGGCTAAATCAAGTATAAATTCGGTTCAAGTAACAAGTGATAAAAACAATATTCAAGTAGTAGCTGACAGTTCAGGGGATATGTCGGGAACTGACGGAAACTTTTATTTGTTTGAATTAAAATCTTACAATATGAGTTTAGAGGGAAGAAGTGATTATTTATCAAAGATTCCGGCAGGCAAGTCTACTACAACTGTTTCTCTTGAAAGAGGAACTGCAAATGACAGACTTTACAGTGCTTTTGTAGTTGCAGTACATGACGGAACTAAGTATGTTGCAGTAAGTGAACCTCATTATGTAACCAATCCTGAGGCAGTGGCACAAAATACAGCTGCATTTAATGAGCCGCTTACTAAAAAAGGTCTTAACATTGAAATCAATATGCTTGCAGATGCATTTGAACTTGGAGTTAAGCATGTGGCAACCAATATTACCTTTCATCAGATTATGGGAGAGGGAATTGACTATACTTATGACGGAAAAACTTATAGTTTTAGTAAGGCTGTAATGGAGGGGTATGATAAGACTATTTCTGCTCTTTCAAATAAGGGAATGACTGTAACAGCTATTATTTTAAATGGTTATAATCCAAATGAGCCTGATTTATTTCAAAAAGGCGTAAAGAAAACAGACGTGGCGGCATATTATATGTTTAATGCTGAAACTCAAGCAGGTTTTGAAAAAACTAGGGCAATAGCGGCATTTCTTGCTGAAAGATACAATGGTAAAAATAGTAATTATGGTAAAATTTCAAATTGGATTATAGGAAATGAGATTAACAATCAATATTGGAATTACCTTGGAGATAAGGACATTTATAGTTATGTAAGAACTTATGAAAAGGCATTTAGACTTTTCTATACAGCTATTAAGAGTACAAGTGCAAATGACAGAGTTTATTTCTCACTTGATTATAATTGGAATAATCCAAATGAAAAGAATGGTAAAACCAAGTATGGTGGTAAGGAAATAGTAGATGTATTCAATTCATTTACAAATGCAAAGGGTCAAATTCAATGGGGACTTGCATATCATCCATATCCATTCCCTATGACTGAACCTGAGTTTTGGGACGATGTTAGTACAGGGCAATTTAGCGATAAAGAAGATTCACAAGTTATAAACTTTGCAAATTTAAATACATTAACTAATTATTTTTCTAAAGATGAGCTTAGAACTTATGACGGTCATCCAAGACATATAATTCTTACAGAACAGGGCTTTACAGCTACTTCTGCTACAAGAGGAGATGTATCTGAGTTGCAGGCGGCAGCTTACGCATATTCATACTATATGGTTGACTCAAACCCTCTTATTGACGCTTATATTTTAAGCCGTCAAGTAGATGCACCGCTTGAGGTAAGGTCAGGCTTAAGCTTTGGTTTATGGAAATGTGATATGAATGTAGGCGATAATATAGTTGCTACACAAAGACGTAAGATATGGGCAGTATTTAAAAATATAGATAAGAAAAATTCTACTTTGGAAAATACAGAATTTGCCAAGTCAATTATTGGTATAAATAAATGGTCTGATGTAATCCCTAACTTTAAGTGGAGAGCATTAGAAAAGTAAAGTTTTTATAGGGGGTTTTACTCGCCGACGGCGAGGAAAACCCCCTAATTAAATAGTGATACATGTAACTTGGTTTTTAATAAAAAAAGAGCTGATGCTCCATAAATGATTTATCATCTATTTCGCAACAGCTACTTATTAGGCTCTTTCTACAAGACCTGAACGAAGTGCAGAAGTAGAAACTTTCATTCTTACTACACCATGTGCAGTCTTAACTCTCACTTTTTTAATGTTTACTTTCCAAGTTCTCTTAGTCTTTCTATTTGAATGACTTACATTATTTCCGAAAAGGACTGACTTTCCGGTAACAGCACACTTTGCCATGATTACACCTCCCTTAGTTCGATTCGGATTTAATATAACAAAATTACAAATCCACAATAGCTATATAATATCAGAAATGTTGTATCTTTGCAAGTAGATTTATTTTACAAAATACCGACTTCTCAAAATTGAAAAGTCGGTATTTCTTTTAGTTAAAACAAATCTGAATGTGTTCCTGTTCTAGCAGCAGTCAAAATAAAATGGGGGACTCCATTTCTAATTCTTGAAATAGTTCTCTTGCAGATGTATAAGCTTTTGCAGAAATATTTCCGTCTATAATTTGTCTTGTTTCCTCTATTGCAGATTCTGTTTCAGCATTAAAATGTGCCTGTTTCATTTCAAATGGAAGACCACCGTCCATAATAGATTTGTGTAAAAATATATTAATTGCATCGGTCATAGTTATTCCAAAACTTTCAAAAAGTTTTTCGGTACTGTTTTTTACATCAGAATCAAGGCGAAGATTCATATTAACTGTTTTTCCCATTTATAAGACACCTTCTATACTGTAAAATCTATTACACAAATACAAAACTACTTTTTTACGCTAAACTTCCCATAGGATCCCAAGGTTTCAAAACAATAGGTTCTAAATCAAATTGCTTTGCTTGCTCATCTGTAAAATACTTTCTGTCAAGTAATATCTGATAAGCATATTCCTCAAACCATTCATCTGACATAACATAGAAACCGTCCTTGCCTCTATCCTTGCCCCAACTATTTTCAACTTTCCACCTAATAGGTCTATCATTTTCATCTAGGTCAACACCTGTTATAACCATAGCATGTGTCATAAGGCTTTCACAATAATCAAGTCTTTGCTCTTTTGTCATTGGAAAATCAGTATCAAAAAGATTTGAAACATTATAAGCATCGAGAGTTAAAAGTCCCTCTTCTCTATTACTAAACTGACCTACATCACTTCCAAACCATACAGCCTTACCGTCTTTTAACTGCTTAATTGTAAGTGTCTTTAAGTCCTCCATTGGAAGATTTAAATATTTTACAGGGTATTTACCATCTTTTACAGTTCCAAGCATACTCACTGTATAGGTTTTTCCATAAGGCTTATCCTTTGTAGGTGCATTAATAACAGTTACATAATCATCTAAATTCCAACCTACATATTGATTGAAAAATTCAACAGGAGTTATATCCTTAATCTTAATAAAATTATTGTCCTTATCTCTTGTTTCCCAAGTGAACTTCTTAGGTGGTTCTCCAAGGCTTATAGTAAGCATACGATAAACAGTATTCATCATAACTTCTTTTCTTACTCTAAGCTTACTCATATCCTCGCCTGCCTTATGTGCAGTTCTAAGTTCACAAGCAAACTGACGTAATTTCTTAGTTAAATAAGTTCTAAGTTCAGTGGTAGCTGAAGAAACCTTAGTTTCAGGCATAAGTTCCTTTGGAACTACGCCGTACTTTTCAACAATACTTCTAAACATATCCCATTGACCACCGTCACCTACAGGGTCTTGTAGAAGATAATGAACTATTCTTGAGTTAAGTTCCTCATCTAAAGTATCAAGTATATTTTCTAAGAAATAATTTGACCTTTCAAGTTTATCAAAAAATAGAGGATAGTTTTGACTTAATTCCATATTTTTAATATTAAGCTTATTCATGATTTCTAAACGCATAACATTATAAGCTGCAAACATCCAACATCTTCCTGATTGTTTTTGATTACAAACTTCTCCTGCCTCTATATCAATAGAAAAGCCAAACTGATTAGTTGCATTAGCATCAAAATTTCTAGCAGCTGCATTTATACCATTTGAGGTTACAGCATTTCTTGCTATAAGATTTGAGGGATTTTTCTTAAAGTCCTCATTAAAGTTTTCCAAGTTCTTTTGTGAAATAAATTTATCCATTTCTTCTCCTTTATTTTGTGATTATTCTGCTACATTAATTTAAATAGCAGTCCTTTGTTATAGTAAACAATACCATGACTAACAATTATAATATAATGTCTACTGCTTTTTCAAGGTTTTCTGCCACAAAATCACTTTCTTTTGAAAACTTTTTATCATTTCCTGCCTCTCCTGTAAGTACAAGGCAAGTTTTAACCCCTGCTCGTCTTCCAAGTTCCAAGTCCATAGTTGTATCGCCAATCATAAAAGATTTAGATAAATCAATGTTATATTTTGAAACTGCCTCCATAATCATTCCTGTTTTAGGCTTTCTACATTCACAATCTATTTTATAAGCCGGATTTTCTTCCGGAAAACCTTTATCAGGGTGATGAGGGCAAAATATCACATCATCAAGATATACTCCTTTATTCCCAAGTAATGTCTTCATTTTGTTATGTATATTTTCTACATCTTCAATACTACATTGACCCCTTGCAACTACAGGCTGATTTGTGATAACTATTGCAAGCATTCCTGAAGTATTGATTTTTCCTATTGCACTGACTGCACAATCCTCAAGTTCAAAATCATTTTCATTGTCAAGAAAGCCCTTTAACTTATTTATTGTACCGTCCCTATCCATAAACACGGCTCTTTGCTTAAACTCAAGATTTCTTGAGGCAATAAAGCCACTTTTTATTTCCTCTATTGTTTTGGTAATTCTTTCTATTGTTCCGACATCTTTGATATATTCAGGAGATTTATAAGCATAGATATTTTCCCCATTTTCTGCCATAACTGCAAGTATCTCTTTTTCAAAATCTGTTTTTACAGGTTCTTGTATTTTACTGCAAATGCTTTTATTTAGAACATACATACCTGCATTTACACAATTATCATACCAATAGTTTCTTACATTATTTTTTGAGTCAAATGCTATGACCTTTCCGTCAATATCCGACTTAATTAAATCTGAATCAAAAGGGTGTGAATTAGGGTGTGCAAAAAGTGTAGCCTCTGCATTTTTTTTATTATGAAATTCAATCATTTTATTTAAGTCTATATCAAAAAACACATCTCCAAATACCAATAAAAAATTCTCATCTACTAGCTTATCCTTTAGAAAATAGAAAGCTCCGGCAGTTCCAAGAGGTTTTTCCTCTATTATATAGTCTATCTTGCAACCAAATTTAGAACCATTTCCAAAATAATCTATTATTTTTTGATGTAAATGTCCTACTATCATAGTTATTCTTGTAATTGAATATCTTTTTAACTGCTCTAATTGCCATTCTAAAAGTGGCTTATCCAGTATTGGAACCATAGGTTTTGGCAACTCTCCTTTTGTAAGTGCCTCAAGTCTTGTTCCCTTGCCCCCTGCCATTATTACTGCTTGCATTTTAACCTCTCTTTAACCTTTCCTCTATTTCTTCAAAGTTTGGAATACCTGTAATTCCTCCCCTTTTTTCAACACATAAACTTGCAACTGCATTACCATATCTTGCAATATCATAAAGTTCGCTTTCAGTCATATTATTTATATCAATTTCCTTAGTTAAGATTCTTGACACAAGTCCACCCCAAAATGAGTCGCCTGCTCCGGTAGTATCTACAACATTTGCTTTAAAACCTGCTACATTAAATGCAAAATCTTTGTTGGCAATGTATACGCCATTTGCACCGAGTGTAATACAGACTATCTTAACTCCCTTATCTATAAGATATTTTGCCGCCTCCTCAGGCTTTTCAAAAGGAGTTAAAAGCTTTGTTTCCTCATCTGAGATTTTCATAATATCTGCATACTCAAGCATTTTGCTCATCCATTTTTTAGCCTCATCTACATTTTCCCATAATTTCTCACGATAATTAGGGTCATAAGAAATAATAGCACCTGCTTTTTTTGCAATCTTTACTGCATCAAAAGTAGTTGTTCTTGAGGGTTCATGTGTAAGAGATAATGAACCGACATGTAATACTTTTGTATTTTTTAAAATCTCCTCATTGAGTTCTGAAGACTTAAGCATAGTGTCGGCACCCGGTTTTCTTGCAAATGAAAATTCTCTTTCTCCACCTGCATTAAGACTTACAAAAGCTAGAGTGGTAAATACTTCTTCATCACTTACAAGTCCTGAAGTATCAATCCCAATCTTATCGAGAGTTTCTCTTAAAAACTTTCCGTGCATATCAGTTCCGACTTTACCTATAAATGCAGTATCTAGTCCTGCCTGTAATGCTGCTGTAAGCATATTTGCAGGTGCACCTCCGGGATTTTGCTCAAATAGCCTCATGCCACTTTCTGAAACATCTGCAACTGTAAAATCAATAAGCACTTCACCTAATGCTACAATATCAAACTTTTTACTCATACGCACACCTTTCTATATATTTTATTTTAACTATATCTGACATCTGACATAGAATATATTAAATACCTTAATATTCTCGTATATTATAGCAAATTTTAGAATATAAGTCTATTTCTAAGTTGTGAATGTTGTATCAATTAGAATATTAAAAAACTGTAACTTATAGGGTTGTTGTAAAATATCTATCTATATGTGATTTGTCCCCCGTAGGGGGACAAATCAC
>CALALP010000089.1 GCA_937925515.1 uncultured Lachnoanaerobaculum sp.
ATGGGATTTGTCCCCCTACGGGGGACAAATCCCATATAGATAGATATTTTGCGAGAGCCTTAAGGACAACTATTTTGTAACAGTTTTAGAGATAGATACACAAAACTCCTGAGATTTGATTTTGAGCAATCAAGTCGCAGGAGTCTTTTTTATTTTTCAGTTTCCTCTTACTTATGGAATTGTTATTTAACGCACTCTCATTGTATAACAAAAAAGTTTAAATTTCAAGCCTAAATCACAAAAAACTATATATAAATTCAGTTAGCTAAACCTGATTGTTGCAGAAAATGTTTTAATTTATAAAATTATATAGAATTAGTCTGAAAATTTATAACAAATTGTGATTAGTATATCTTGTGAAATCCCAATAAAGACTTACAAATAAAACTAACTAAATATTTCTATACAACATTACAAAAATTAATATAGATTTAGCTATAAATTTAGTAAAAAATAGAGTCATTACTATTGATTAATATTAAAGAAAAGGTTATTATATACTTATGTAGTTATTAATAATTATAATGATTTAATTTATTTATTAAGTAGATAAGTTTTAAGGGGATAAAATGCTAAGTTCAGTTAAGTTGGAGCTAAAAGGCGAGCTAGACTATGGTAGAAATGACTTGTTAGGCTCACTTTTACATGGTTTTATAATGGAAAATATAGATAAGGATTATGCAAGTTACCTACATAAGAGTATGTTGCACCCATATAGTCAATACATTATAAGTAGTGGCGAAAAGGTAGAATGGGTTGTAAATACACTTGATTTAGAAACTAAAAAACATATTTTAGATATACTTAAATCAAAAAAGGAGATATATCTAAGGCATAAAGAAAAGACATTACAGATAATAAGTTGTAATGAACAAGAACTGAAATATGATGATTTAGTAAAAATGTATTATATCAAGGATAGTAAAAGACAGTTTAAAATAAGGTTTTTAACTCCGACTTCATTTAAACAAAATGGAAAATACTGCATATTTCCAACCACAAGACTTATATTTCAAAGTCTTATGATGAAGTTTGATAATGCAGCTGTAAATATGGAAATATTTAGCAAGGATATACTTGAAGATTTTGAAAATTGTACTGAAATAATTAGATATAATCTAAGGAGTACATTTTTTCATCTCGAGGGAGTGAAAATCCCTGCATTTATTGGAGAGGTAATTATAAATGTAAGAGGACCACAGCAACTTTCAAACCTTGCAAATATGCTTATAGAATTTGGAACTTACTCAGGTGTAGGCATAAAAACAGGAATGGGAATGGGAGGCATTAGCACAGATGAGAGATGAACAATTAAATTTAGGGAATGAGTTTCAAAATGATAAGAATTTAAAGTTTGCAATAGACATTTTATATTACTATGCTAAAAAGATTGAAAATGGACTTTCGACAAAAGAAGAGATTAAGAACTTAGATATTAAGGAGAATGAATACATTATAAAAATCTCTGATAGTATGGCATTATCCTTTAATAAAAAAGATAGTAATAAAAGTTTTGACTCTATTAAAAATACAGCGTTAAAAAGTATTTTTAATACACTTAATGAAAACAAGCAAAACTTTAAATATACCCCTAAAACACTAGAGGCAAATGAGGGAATTAATTTTCCAAAAGAAGAAATAAAATTTGATGAAAAGTTTTATATAGACATTAAAAATGAACTAGTTAATAAACTTAATAAGCTAGAATATACTTGGGAATATCTAAGCTCACTACTAGACTTATTAGAGCAGAAATTTTCTTATATTCCTATATCAAGCGACAGCGATATTTCAGTATATGACCATATTAAACTTTCAGTTGCCATAGGAAGTTGTATTTTTCAATATTTATCAGAAAATAATAGATTAGATACTCAGCAAGAAACATTTGAAAAATATAAGGACTTTTGTAATGAAAAAGCATTTTGCTTATATAGTGTAGACTTCTCAGGAATACAAGATTTTATTTATGGGCAGTATGGAAAAGAAGATGTGCTTAAAAACCTTAGGTCAAGGTCATTTTACCTTGAAATACTTCTTGAAAATATAATTGATGAGTTGCTTGAAAAACTTTTACTTTCAAGGGCAAATCTACTATATGCAGGAGGGGGACATGCCTATTTTATATTTGCAAATACCCAAAATACAGAGGATAAGCTTAAGGAGTTTAATTTAAATATAGGAAATTGGTTGCGTAAGATATTTGGTATAGAATTATTTTTAGCAAGTGGTTATACAAGTTGTTCTGCAAATGAGTTTAAAAATGAACCGTCCGGAGCATATAGTGAGTGCTTTAAAAGAGTATCCACGGAAATATCTAAGAATAAATTACAAAGATATAGTGGAAAACAGATTTCAGAACTAAATAATGCAGAGATTTTGGAAAATGAAAGAGAATGTAAGGTATGCCACAGGTCGGACAAGTTAAATAGTGAGGGAGAATGTAGCTTATGTGCAGGCTTTGCCAAACTTTCAAGAAAGATACTTGAAAATAACATTTTCAAGATAGTTAAAGATAATAAAGACTCCAATTTACCTATTTACAGTAAAGGCTTTTTAAGTACAGATACATCTAACAAAAATGACGACTGTATAAGAATATATGCTAAGAATCATTTGAATAATAAAAATTTATCTGTAAAGAATATATATGTAGGCGACTATTATAGAGGTAATACACTAGAAGAACTTGTTAAGGATAGTGTGGGAATCAAAAGACTTGGAGTTTTTAGAGCAGATATAGATAACCTAGGCAAAGCATTTGTTTCAGGCTTTAGCAAGAAACAGCAGACATTATCAAGGTCAGCAGTATTTTCAAGACGACTTACACAGTTTTTTAAGTTTTATATAAACTATATACTTAAAAATGGAAAGTTTGAGATTATATCTAGTAATAATAAAAAAATAGAGAGAAAAGCAGCTATTATATATTCAGGTGGAGATGATGTTTTTATAGTTGGTGCTTGGAAAGATGTACTTGAGTTTAGTGTAGACTTATATAATAACTTAAATGAATTTACACAAGGAACTCTTAGCATCTCAGGAGGTTTTGGAATATACAATCCTAAGTATCCTATTTCATATATTGCAGCCCAAACAGGAGAACTAGAAGAAAACTCAAAACAACTTGAGGGAAAAAATGCAATAACTTTATTTGATGAAGATAATACCTATCATTGGGAAGATTTTATAGGAGAAGTTATCGGAAAAAAATTTAAGGTTATAAATAGATTTTTTAGTAACTCACAGGATAAGGGAAAAAACTTTCTTTACAATTTACTTGAGCTATTTAGAAAAAGAAAAGATAAAATAAATCTAGCAAGACTTGCTTATACTCTTGCAAGGCTTGAAAATGAAAAAAACAGAGATGATGAAGAAGGCTATCAAGAACTTAAGGAAAAGGTATATGAATGGATGAAAACAGAAAAAGATGCAAGGCAAGTTATAACAGCCATATATATCTATAGTTATCTTATTAGAAAAGAGGAGGGAGAGAATGTATAATAACAAAAACTTTTCAAATAATACAGTACAAAAGAGGGTTGTAGACATTGATAATGAGAATTATGTAAGTAAAGCTGAGGAGGTTATCAGGGAGTTAGTTAGAATTAAAGGCGAAAGAAATATATTGACTACTTCAAAGATTAGAAAACTTTTATCCATGCTTACTGACATTTATAGAAAATCAAAGGATATGAAAACAGATACCTTGGATAATACTATTCTTAGTAAAATACAGTATTTTAAGCTACATTTTATATATGAGGCAGGTAGAGAGCCACAAGTAAAAGATTTTGTAGAGGTAGCAGGTATAATAGAACAGATAGATAAAATAGGAAAAGATAAAAAGAAGTTAATATTATTTTGCCACTATATGGAGGCACTTGTAGCATATAGAAAATACCTTGTTAAGAATGATAAATAGGAGGAAAATAGTATGTATGGTAAATTAGAAATAAATGGAACTTTAGAATCAATGACAGGACTTCATATAGGGGGAGGTTCAGAATTTGCGGCAATAGGTGCGGTAGATTCAGTAGTTATAAGAGATGTGAAAGATGATATGCCTATGATACCCGGAAGCAGTTTTAAGGGTAAGTTAAGAACACTTATAGCAAAACAACTTAGTGAGGCACTTCCAAAAGAGCATGATAATGACGATGATAGAATTAGAAGACTTTTTGGTTATTCAGGTTTAAAAGATGAAGACAAGAAAGATAAATCTAAGAAAAAGAAATCTAAAGCAGGTAGATTATATTTTTCAGATATGTTTTTAAGTGAAGAAAGCAAAGATGAACTTAAAAAGTTTGAGCTTGATGCAACAGAGATAAAGTTTGAAAATACTATAAATAGACTTACAGGAATTGCCAATCCAAGGCAGATAGAAAGAGCAATAAAAGGGCTTAAATATAATATAAGTCTAATTTACAATATTGAGGAAGAAAGTGAAATCAAAGAAGATTTTGAAACACTTAAAACAGCATTTAAACTTTTAAAATATGATTATCTTGGAGCAAATGGAACAAGGGGATATGGTAGAGTAGATATAAAGGAACTTGAGATAAAGCCTGTTGTAGTAGAGGAAAATGATAAATTAAATAATATTATAGCAAGCTGTGAAAAGATATTAAAGGAAGTATAATATGAAATATAAAATACTAAAATTTGAATTTCATACAAGTGTTCATTTTGGAAATGGAGGACTTGAGAAAAGTAAAAATACATTAAGTTCAGATACTATATTTTCAGCATTATTTATAGAGGCATTAAAATATAAAAAAGCAGATGAGTTTTTAAAACTTTTTAATGAAAATGGTATGAGGATTTCAAGTGCATTTCCATATATAGGTAAGGAATACTATGTACCTAAACCTATGATTTCACTTAACAAGGAAGATGAGGGAGATTCTGTAATCAAGAAAGCATTGAAAAAGCTTAAATACATACCATTATCTAAGTTTGATTTATTTATAAATGGAAAGCTTGATGTAAAAGCAGAAGAAGAAAATTTTAGAAAGAACTTTGGTAAATTTTCTTTGATTGAAAAAGTTTCAATGCTAGACTTAAAAGAGGGCGAAGAAAGTAGGCTCTATGCCTTGGAAACATTTACATATAAAAAAGAAAGTGGATTATATATCTTTGTCAGCTATGAAAAAGATGATGATTTTAAACTTTTAAGAGAAATGTTTGAAAGTCTTTCATATACAGGGATAGGTGGCAAGGTTTCAGCAGGTTATGGTAAATTTAAATTAAGAGAAGATATGCTTGATGAGAATATTTCCAAATATCTTATAGACATTAAAAAATTTAAAAAGTTTATGTCCCTTTCAATATGTCTGCCAAAAGAAGATGAAATTGAAAGAAAACTTGAAAATGCCTCATATAGTGTAGTGAAAAGAAGTGGTTTTATAGCCTCTGATACATATTCCAATACTTTTAGAAAAAAGAGAGATTTTTATATGCTTGAGGCAGGTTCAGTATATGAAAATGAATTTGTTGGGGACATATATGATATTTCGGAAAAAGACTTTGGAAGTCATGCTGTATATAGATATGGTTTACCATTTTTTATGGGGGTAGTCAAATGAAAAGCTATATAAAAAATTATGACTTGGAAATTACCACTCTTGGAGCAGTTTTTATAGGTAGTGGATATAATACCAATAAAAAAGAGGCATTATTTGGAAGAAAGCAGATTTCATTTATAGATACTAAAAAGATGTTTGACTATCTAATGGACAAGAAGTTAATACTAGCTTATCAAGATTATATACTTGATATTAATCAAGACTTACAGGCTTTTTTTAAAAATATAAATATACCAAGAGAAAAGTATGAAGAGTGGATAACTAGAAAAATACAACTTGCAGACATTGATGAGGAAAAAGGTTCAGTTGAACAAAGGGGAATTGATATGTTTGTAAGAGATAGTAGGGGAAATGTCTATGTTCCGGGAAGTAGTATAAAAGGAATGCTTAGAACTGCACTTACAGGAGCATATTTTTTAAAAGATAAAGATAAGGCTAAAAAGTGGGGAAATGATGTAAATGCAGAGCTTGCTACACAAAAAAGATACTCTAAGAATTGTATGAAAAGACTTATTGAAGATATAGAAACAGAAGTTTTTAATAGAAGTTTTTATGAGGAAACTGAATTAAAGAATAAGGTAAATGACAGTCTTAGAGGTCTTATTGTAAGTGATAGCGAAATTATATCAGACAAGAATATGTGTGTTTGCCAAAAAATTGATGTTAGTACATCAGGAAAAGAAACCAAACTTCCATTATTTAGAGAATGTATAAGCCCTATGACAAAAATTAATTTTAATATAAGTATAGATACTAAAGTCTGCCCATATACTATAAATGATATACTTGAGGCAATAGAGTTAGTATATAAAAATAATAAGGAAAAGTTTGATGATAGTTTTTCTCGTAAAACTAATTATGCTTTGAAACGTTTACTTTATCTAGGAGGTGGCTCAGGCTTTGTTGATAAAACGATAATCTATTCATTATTTGATAAGAAAAATGCAGTAAATTATACTAGGGAGTGGCTTAACATGCAGTTTCCTAAAGCCAAGCATGATAATGATATAGATGTTTCCCCTAGAAAGATTAAATATACTAAGCATCAGAATAAAGATTATAGAATGGGACTTTGTGTATTGAATAAGGTACATGAAAAAGTATTAAAAGACTAAGGAGAGATTATGGCAAAAACAATATTATTTTCACCAATAGGTGGAACAGACCCAATTTCAGAAAAGAATTTTTATGAGGGGGCAATGCTACATATATGCAGATACTATAAGCCTGATAAGGTTGTTTTATATTTTTCAAAGGAAATACTAGAAATACATAATATGATTGGAGAGAACAGTGAAGATCCTTTTAAGTTTTGTCTTGATGAACTTTCAAAACTTCAAAATAGAAAAAAAGTTGAGTATGAGAGGATAGATAAACTTGACTTAGTAAATGTGCAAAACTTTGACTATTTTTATGATGACTTTGATAAGATAATAAAAAAACTTATAGATGAAGTTAAAGATGAGGATACCACCATTCTTTTAAATGTATCTTCAGGAACACCTGCTATGAAAAGTGGACTACTTGTGTTAAAGACAATGGGAGAATATAACTGTAAACTTATACAAGTGAGTACACCTGAAAGGAAAATGAATCAGCATATACATAGTGAAAACCCTGATATAAAAACTCTGTGGGAACTCAATATGGATAATGAGGAAAATGCTAAGAATAGATGTGAAGAAGTAGACTGTCCAAGTCTTTTAGCACTTAAATATGAGCATATAATCAAGAAACTTATAGCAAATTATGACTATGCGGCAGCTTTAGAAATAGCTGAGAATATATCAGTTCATTCTAAGAGATATATAGATTTTATCAGACTTGCAAAAAATAGGCTTTTACTTGATTTTAAAGAGGTAGATAAGATTGCAAAAGAGATAAACTTTGACTGTATACCTATAAAAGCAGGAGATAAGAGAAAGCTTTTTGAGTATGCACTTAGTGTCGATATTAAGGTAAAGAGGGGCGAATACGCTGATTTTGTAAGGTCAATAACCCCTTTGATTGTTGAGTTATTTAAAGTAGTGTTAAAAGATAGATTAAAGATTGATATAGAAAAATATATTGATAATAAAAATGATAGGGAAGAATGGAGCGAGAGGAAACTTAGAGATAAGAATGATAAGTGTGCAGAAGATGTCTTAAATATCCTTGAGTTTAAATATAACAATAATTTTAATTTTAAAAATGTAAGCTCAGATAATTTACTTGAGATTATAGTTAGCAAGGACACAAGTAATGAAAAGACATTATCAGATGTATCACAAAAGTTAAGAAGTATAGAGAGTAGTGTTAGAAACCTTGCAGCTCATCAAATAGTTTCTATAACTGATGATTCTATAAAAAAAGTAACACAAATGGCTATCTCAGCAGAGGGTATTATGAAGCTAATAAAGAAACTTTTTGCATATACCTCTTTTAATATTAAAGAGGATATGTGGAACTCTTATGATGCTATGAATTATGAGATAATAAAGAGAATTGATGAAAAGTAGATAGTGATTTAAGTAATAGTTGTCCTTACAGCTCTTAGTTTTAAAGCTGTAAGGGCGATTAGAAATACAAACTCCGACAAGGGGACGGAAACGGATTTCCAAGCAGGATGTTCTTAAAACCTGACACAACGATTAGAAATACAAACTCCTATAAGGGGACGAAAACGTATTTAAATTTCTAAGAAAGTGAGGGGGAAGTATGTCTTGTTTATATGTTACGGAGCAAGGCTCTAAGATAAATTCATCTGAGGGAAAGATTATAGTAGAATGTAAAAATGGTATGAATAGGATAGTACCAAGAGAAACTTTAGAATCTATTATGATTTTTGGAAATGTTTTAATGAGCATAGCAGCTCAGAAAGTATGTCTTGAACAGGGTATCAAGGTAACTTTTCTTTCTACCAAAGGCAGATATTTTGGAAGACTTGAAAGTACCTCTCATTTTAATGCTGAGAGGCTTAAGAAACAGGTATATTTAAGTGATGATGAGGGAAAATGTCTTGAATTTGCTAGAAAGATTCAAAAAGCTAAGATACATAATCAACTAGTGGTTCTTAAGAGATATGAGAGAAATTACTATATAGATATAAAGTCAGAGATTGACAATATTGCTGTTTGTGAAACAAAAGTATCAAAAAGTCAAGATATTAATACTTTAATGGGCTATGAGGGAATGGCAGCAAGAGAATATTTCCAAGCAATTTCAAAACTTATAAAAAAAGAGTTTTCATTCACTGGAAGAAGTAGAAGACCACCAAAAGATGCTTTTAATTCTATGCTTAGTTTTGGTTATACAATAGCTTTTTATGAAATCTATGCAGAATTAGAAAATAGAAATTTAAGTCCATATATAGGTTTTATGCACAAGATTAAAGAAAAACACCCAACTCTTGTAAGTGATATGCTTGAAGAGTGGAGAGCTGTACTTGTAGACTCTACTGTTTTAAGTTTGATTCAAGGTAATGAAATAAGTATAACAGAGTTTACCACTGATGAAGAAACAGGAGGTGTTCAACTATCCAATAATGCTATAAAGCTGTTTGTAAAGAAACTAGAAAATAAGATGAGAATGGAAATGAATTACCTTGAATATTTAAATTCGCCTGTAAGTTTTAGAAGAGGTTTGTGGCATCAAGTGAAAGCACTTTCCTCTTGTGTTGATAGTGGAGATTTTGGAGAGTATTATCCGTTAAGAATAAGGTAATGTATTAGAACTTGATTAGATAGGTGGGATATGAAAGAGATAGACGAGAAAGTAAGTGAATTAAGATATACTATATTGATAATATATGATATTATAGACAACAGTCATAGGTTAAAGATTTCAAAATATTTATCTTCATTTGGTAGCAGAGTTCAAAAGTCAGCATTTGAGGCAAGACTTAATAAAAAACAATACAATAAACTTATAATGGGACTTGAAAAGCTTTTACATAAAGAAGACAATATTAGGATATATAAGCTCTATGGAGAAAGTGAGATAAAGACTTATGGAGATTTTGATTATGAGGAATTAGAGGAGGTTATTATTGTGTAATATTGTAAAAAGATATATACTTATCAAGTGATTTCAGCCGAAGCTTATAAATAGAGGGTTTGGAGGCTATTTAAGAGTTAGTCATCAATAAATTTTACTTGATATGAGTTTTGGCACGCAAAGTGTTTTTTTAGACTTGATTTTATGAGGGCTAAGAGGGACAGGGATTAGAAATACAAACTCCGACAAGGGGACGAAAACATCCTCAACAAAATATACTTCTCTCATTTTTCTTGATTAGAAATACAAACTCCGACAAGGGGACGAAAACCTACAACCATTACTCTCATAAAATACAGATATATAAGCGATTAGAAATACAAACTCCGACAAGGGGACGAAAACGGTGTTATTATTGGTTGTAGGAATTTTTCAATGTTGATTAGAAATACAAACTCCGACAAGGGGACGAAAACATAATTCTCATTAAAATCTTCATCAAAATACATTCTTGATTAGAAATACAAACTCCGACAAGGGGACGAAAACACTTAGTAAAGTATTCTATACCTTGTAAAGTTTTTGGATTAGAAATACAAACTCCGACAAGGGGACGAAAACCCATAAGGATACCTATCACTTTGAAATCTCGGCATACTACAGGATTAGAAATACAAACTCCGATAAGGGGACGGAAACAATACCTCAACTTTCTTTTTCTTTTTTTTAATTACAGATTAGAAATACAAACTCCGATAAGGGGACGGAAACGGCAACTTGATATTTATTAAAAAGTTTCATAGGTATATGATTAGAAATACAAACTCCGATAAGGGGACGGAAACTTGAATTCATTACTTAAACCGTAAAGGTCTAGCTTAAACCTGATTAGAAATACAAACTCCGACAAGGGGACGGAAACAAGAAAAAACCTTATCTTTACCAAACCCCTTACGTAATAGAGAGGAAAGGTCATAAGCATATATCAGATTAGAAATACAAACTCCGACAAGGGGACGGAAACAAATATGTCCTTGATTTGCCGTAATTTTCCCAATCTCTGATTAGAAATACAAACTCCGACAAGGGGACGGAAACTCGTGAAGCATTTTCTCTGATACGAAGTTAATGAATAGATTAGAAATACAAACTCCGACAAGGGGACGAAAACTAATTTGCCATATCATACTGCACTAGGGTTTGGTAATTTAGAAATACAAACTCCGATAAGGGGACGAAAACTGCCATAGATACATCAAACCTTTGATGTATTCCTTAAGATTAGAAATACAAACTCCGATAAGGGGACGGAAACTCATATAAACATATTACATCATTTTCAATATATTTTCGATTAGAAATACAAACTCCGACAAGGGGACGGAAACAAAGGTTTAGCTCTTTTTTTGCCTTTTTTCCCAATACTGATTAGAAATACAAACTCCGACAAGGGAACGAAAACAATCATCTAAAAGGTCTAAAAACTCGTCTGTTGGATTTAGAAATACATACTCCGATAAGGGGACGAAAACACTTTAAAAACAAGTTGTACTGTGCATACCATTCCAGTTTAGAAATACAAACTCCGACAAGGGGACGGAAACCCAGTAGTTCTAATATAATACAATTTGCTTTTGCTCGATTAGAAATACAAACTCCGATAAGGGGACGAAAACTATTATTCTGCGTATAAATCCGTTCACGGTTTTGGATTAGAAATACAAACTCCGACAAGGGGACGAAAACTCGATAACTTCATTGCATAAAAATGGATTTTTTATATCAGATTAGAAATACAAACTCCGGTAAGGGGACGAAAACTATACTTTGTCGCCGTCCTCAAAGGTAGGTTGCATACTAGATTAGAAATACAAACTCCGATAAGGGGACGAAAACGCCCTTAATTTTGCTAGATATTCAGGCTTTGCCTTTCGATTAGAAATACAAACTCCGATAAGGGGACGAAAACGCCGTTTAATTTTGCATAATCAAAAGCCATTTTTACATTTAGAAATACATACTCCGATAAGGGGACGAAAACCTTACTGCCTTTTCAATTATTTTCGACTTTGATATTCGATTAGAAATACAAACTCCGATAAGGGGACGAAAACATATTCTTTCTGAGCGAAATATACCAAAAACACTTGATTAGAAATACAAACTCCGACAAGGGGACGGAAACTAATCTAAATTGTCCCCTTGATTTAGATCTATATAACCTATGATTAGAAATACAAACTCCGACAAGGGGACGGAAACTACACCTTTTCATTGACAATTTTTTATAATAAAAATATAGTACAATTACCAATTACTGAGTAGAAAGGAGAATATATGCCAATAATCAGTTTAAGAGTTCCGGAAAGGGAACTAAATATTTTTAAGTCTTATGCAAAGCTTAATAACAGTAGTCTTTCTGAGATAATTAGAACTACTTTACTTGAGAAAATTGAAAATGAGTATGACCTTAAGGTATTTGAGGAATATGAAATGGAAAAAACAAATGGAACATTAAAAACACGAACTATTAATGAGCTTCGGAAAGAGCTAGGACTATGACTTAATTAGTTACTATTGAAAAATAAGTCTGTGGAGTTTTTTCTGTAAATTTGATAAAGTATCAAAACTTGATTTCATTTCTAGTTTTCCATAATAAAAAAGAAGTATCAGCATTTGCCTTTACTTCTTTAAAATATATAATATGATAGTTGTAATTTTTAAAAATTTATATATTTCTTATTGTATTATTAAATATAATATTTTCTTGTAGTTGATTTTCAATATTTCTTTTTCCATAAATAATACGATATATTTTTACAATTTTCTGTTCTTCATCAGGTAAATAGAACACTAAATAATTTTCTATTGGTAAGAATCTAATACCTAGTGATTTCCATTTCTTATGTTCACATAAATGACATCTCATTGGTATTTCATCAAGAGATTTAATAGAGATATTCTACCTTAGACTGTAAAAGAAGAAATTCTTATACACTGTGTTGAAAATCATAATTACACTACTTTGCTGATGTGATAAAATATTGGTTGGTATTACCTAACTGTTTAGGGATATCAAGTAATTATTAGTTATATTAACAGGAGGTAGGAAGTTGAAAAACAAGTTATTAGCACTAATTTTGACAGTAGTAATGTTGTCAGCATTTTATGGAAACAGGGTAATGGCTGATGAAATTTTAAGTACTACTTCAAATGAAAATAGCTCTGATTATGTAAGTTATGTAGTTAAGATGAAAACTAAGGCTGACATAAACGGAGTAACAGAAGATGAGGTTGCAGTAAGGCTTGAGGATACTGCGATAGATAGCCAAAAATCTATAATAGAGTTTTTGGAGAGAGAAAAAGCAAATGGAAATGTTGTAGAGTATACTTCATTTTACATTGTAAATAGTATCTCAGTAACTTCAACTAGAAATGTAGCTACTGAAATTTCAAAGAGAAATGATGTAGAAAAGGTGGTTGAGGATAAGGAGTTTAAGACAGAACCTAAAAGGGAAGAGCCTGAAAAGGAGAGTACAGGTTATTCTTTAAATCGTCAAACTAGAAGTGTGCATGTTCCTTGGAATTTAAAGGCAATATATGCAGATAAGGCTAGACAAGAGGCGACAGGAGAGGGCGTAGTAGTAGGAATTATAGATTCCGGAGTGGATTTTTCACACCCTGCAATAACAAGTGCTTGGCGTGGAAATGATGAAAGTCTTGCAATATATAGTTGGTATGATGCTACAAAATCGGACTTTGGTAAGGGAGAGAAGCCGACTGATTCCACAGGGCATGGAACTCATGTTGCAGGGACTATTTTAGGTAAAGAGCCTGATACTGACAGTTTGCTTGGTATTGCTCCTGATGCAAAATGGATAGCTGCAAAAGTTTTTGATGAGGAGGGAGAAACTACACTTAGTAGACTTTTGGCAGCAGGTCAATGGATGCTTGCACCTACTGATGAAACAGGCACTCCACACCCTGAAATGCGTCCGAAAATTATAAACAATTCATGGGGTGGAAATTCAGAAAATGAATTTTATAGGGAAATGTTAAAGGCATGGAGAAATGCAGGCATACTTCCGGTATTTTCAGCAGGTAATACAAGTGCCTCAAATCAAGGTGGAGAGGGCAGCATCGGTACACCGGGGGCTTATCCTGAAAGCTTTACAGTAGGAGCTTTAAGGAGGGATGACAAAATAGCTGCATTTTCATTAAGAGGCCCCTCAAAATATAAGGGGGATATTAAGCCGGATATAAGTGCACCGGGTGTAAATATTCGCTCAAGTGTTCCGGGAGGAGGTTATGAACTTAGGAGTGGAACTTCTATGGCAGGTCCACATG
The DNA here is from genome assembly GCA_937925515.1 of uncultured Lachnoanaerobaculum sp. Classification (GTDB taxonomy): domain Bacteria; phylum Bacillota; class Clostridia; order Lachnospirales; family Lachnospiraceae; genus CALALP01. Next base: position 13,911 of record CALALP010000089.1, read on the forward strand.
TAAGTGGTGTTGCAGCTCTTGTGTTAAGTGCAAATCCAAATCTTACTCCTGATGAAGTAGAAAATATAATTACTAAAACTGCCACAAAACTTACTGATGAGGAATATGTAAAATCTCCCAACTTTGCTTATGGATATGGCAAGGTAAATGCTTATAATGCTGTTAAGGCGGCTAAGGGCAAAGATGACAGTACAAAAGAGTTTGCGACTTTAGAGGGTAGGTTGCTTACCTATGGAGAGGACAGCAGTGAACCAAAAATTAATCATGTAGCCATAAAGACTATGTACAATGTCTATAACTTTAATCTCGAGGCTAAGGTAAATGATGATAATGGTATAGAAAATGTTAAGCTGTTTTTGGCAGCTAAGGGAAGCGAAAACTTTGCTGAAAAAGAAATGGAACTTATAAAAGGGACTAAGATTAGTGGAGAGTATAGTTGCACTATTGAACCCACTGATTTAGACAGTACCGGAATGAAATATTATATAGAGGCAACTGATGTAACAGGCAAGAAGTTAAAGACCGAAACCTATGAGGCTGATGTAAAAGGTGGAATAGGTATAGGATATAAACAAGATTTTGAGGAAAATGTAGACGGAATTGTATTTGGTGGTAAGACTCCTATGTGGGAATGGGGAGTTCCTAAAAGTGGAGGTATAAATGCTGCCTCAGGAAGTAAAGTTATAGCAACAAATCTTAATGGCAATTATAAAGGACTTAAAGATACACTTATGGTTTTACCTGCAATAGACTTATCAAATGAAACTAGAAACCCTGCACTTAAATTTAAACATTGGTATGATTTGGGAAATGGAGAGGGAGCTTTCTTTGATACTTCCGAGGTATGGATTGGAGAGATAAAACCGGATAGTAAAAGCATAGATGATGTTGAATATAAAAATGTTCGTCTATATAAAAATCATTCAGGCAAATGGGAAGATGAATATATAGATTTGTCAGCTTATAAGGGCAAAAAAATTCTTGTTATGTTTGGAATGAGATATGCAGGTTGGAGTAAACAAGAGGAATTAGGTTGGTATATCGATGACATAGCGATTACAGAGGCGTCTGATGAGATACCATTAGCACCTAATAAATATGTGTCTTTAAAATATAAAAATAATGGACAGATAGTATATAGTTTTCAACCTGTAAAGAATGAAAAAATAACTGCTTATGCACTTTATAGAAGTAAAGAGGAAAATGGAAGTTATGAAAAGGTAACAACTGTTGAAAAAGGAAGTAGAGATTTTGGAAAATATACTGTAAGTTTAAGTGATTATCCATTACCTCAAACCGGTACTTATTATTACTATGCAAAGGCTTTGATTGGAAATAATGAAAGTGAGGCATCAGAGAAATTACACCATACATTTACCGTTGGTAAGGAAGTTATTAAATTTGACTTTGAAAATGATGACTCTTGGACTTCAGAGGAAAAAGACGGTGCAAAATGGACTAAGGGAGTTATTCAAGTTATAGAGCAACTTCCTGATAATAAAATAGGAAGTAAACCTGTCCCAAATAATTCAAAGGGAAAAAATAAAAATAGTGATACTGTTTGGGGGACTGAATTAGACGATTTTAGAAAAGCCAAGAAGGAGTATACATTAGTATCTCCTAACATGAATTTATCAAACTATAGTAAGTTAGGAATTTATTTACAAATGTGGTTTAACACGGCAGGTCGTAAAGGTCGTGATGAGTGGGGAACTTATGATGATGACATTGGAGAAATATTTATAAGTAAGGACGGAGGCGAGAACTGGGAAAGTTTCTTTAAGCTAGATGAGAAAGCCATTGACAAAAGTAATAGAATAAAAGGGGCGTGGTATCTTGATAATCTCGATGATAAAGAAATTCCTACCGAATATCTTACAGATAAATTTAGAGTAAAATTTGTTTTATCCACAGGTTCAGATATAGCAGACTCTAATTGTGGTGGTTGGTATATTGATGACTTTGCTATTTATGATAAATCAGATGAGGGAAAAATAAGTCCTGATAATGATGAAAATGTTAGTAATGAAAATGATATTACAAGCGAAGTAGAACTAAGAAATGATGATGAAGTATTTGAACTTAGCAATATGAGTTTATACTCAAATGATACTAGCTCAAATACACTTGTTCCTGTAAAGGGCGAAATAAGCATTAAAGAAACAGGTATTTCAGTAAATTCTGAATCAGGCACAGGTAGATATAGTTTTCTACATGAGGCAGGAGATTATACCTTAGTAGCAACAGCAAAGGGATATAAGGCAAAGGAAATAAGTGTAAGCCTTAACTCAGGTGCAAAGTTAAATACTGATATAATCCTAGAAAAATCTAAGGGTTCAAAACTTAGTTTTGAGGTTAGAGATAAGGAAGAAAAGCTTATTGAAAATGCTGTCATTAGGATTTTTAGAAATAATAATTATAGTTTAGTTAAAACTCTAAATGGTGCAAAGCAAGAAATAAGCGATTTAGATTATGGAAATTATAAATTGCTTGTAAGTGCAGAGGGCTTTAAAAATTATTCTAAAGAGATAGAAGTAAAAGATGAGGAAGATATTGATTTAGGTATCATTACTCTATCAAAGAGAAGAGAAAATGAAAATAGTACAGAACTTTACTATGATGACGGAAATGCAGAAAGTGTTCCAAATAACATGGCTGACGGCAAGACACTTGGAGTTAGATTTGAAACCTTGTCAGAAAGTAAAATTAATAGTGTAAGCTTTATGTTTGTAAATGCAGCCTCAAACACAATAGACACTGCCGGTAAAGAGTTCATTTATAGTATATATGCAAAAAATGATAAGGACGCTTATCCAACTGAAATTATTTTCGGCCCTCAAAAGGCAAAAGTTGATAAAGAAAATCAGTGGACAACTGTTAAACTTCCTGAAGAAGTACAGACAAATGGAGAATTTTTCGTAGCTTATACTCAAGTAGGCGAGGGAAACGGCACTCCACAACTAGGTATAGATGATAATAATGTAGGAGCAGGAAAGTCATTTAAACTTATCAATGGTGCTTGGAATGAGCCAAGTGAAAAAGGTAGCTTTATGATTAGGGTAAATGTGAGTGAGGTTACAGAAGATAAAGAGCCTAAAAAGCCGGACACTCCAAAACCTGAAGAACCAAAGCAGCCTGACATACCAAAACCTGAAGAACCAAAACAACCTGATGTGCCAAAACCTGAAGAACCAAAACAACCTGACACACCAAGACCTGAAGAACCAAAACAACCCGACGCACCAAAGCCTGAAGAACCAAAACAACCTGACACACCAAAGCCTGAAGAACCAAAACAACCTGATACACCAAAACCTGAAGAACCAAAGCAACCTGACATGCCAAAGCCTGAAAAGCCAAAACAACCGGAAATTCCAAATACGGAAGAACCAAAGTCAGAAAAGTCTGAGGAAAAAGAACCTGACAGACCTATGTTTACTAAGGATTATGGAAGTTTAAAGATAGGAACTGACGGAGAGTTCGTAGCAGGAACAGGGGATACCCCTAACTTTAGTTTTGTAAAGAAAAATGGCGAAAAAGTAACAGGCAGACAGAAGTTTTCATTTATAGAGGACGGAAAAACAGTTGTAAAAGAGTATTTCTTTGATGAAAACGGAAATATGCAAAGTGGTTGGAAGTATGATGAAAAAACAGCTAGTTGGTATTACTTATCAAGTAAGAAAGATAAGGACTATGGAAGTATGCAAAAAGGCTGGGTTAATACCGATAACAACAGTTACTTTTTAGATTATGAAACAGGTCAAATGGCTGTCGGATATAAATATATAAATGGTAAATTATATCATTTTAATGAATCACATTCAGCGGCTGAAAGAGGTTTTATAATCGGAGTTAATGATTGGTTCTTAAGTGTAGATAAACCTTATGGAGCATTGCTTGAGAAGTAAGAATAAACTTACTATTGACTTTACTTATTTTATAAACTTATATTAAACTTAAGTAGTATTGTACTTATTTATAAGCAAGCTATGTAACAAAGCATATTGAAATTAGGTTAGTTTTAGGTTATTATATAGGGAAATAAATAAGGAGGTTAAGACTAATGTATGTAGATAAGGATATGACTATTGGAGAATTACTTATGATTAATCCTAATGTTGCACCGGTACTTATGCGTGCAGGAATGCACTGTTTAGGCTGTCCTGCATCTCAAATGGAAACTCTTGAAGAGGCTTGCATGGTGCATGGTATGGATTGTGATGTATTGGTTTCACAACTAAATGAAATAATTGAATTTGGTGATTAATAAAGATTATTACATTAGTAAGGTTTAGATAGATTTTATAATATGGGGT
>CALALP010000090.1 GCA_937925515.1 uncultured Lachnoanaerobaculum sp.
GTTGAGATTTGTCCCCCTACGGGGGACAAATCTCATACAATGGTGTATAAATATAGCTTTATTATTTTCCAATGGAGAACAATAAAGATAGTAATATTTGTGAAAGCTATTTTTGCGACACCCTCTATTTTAAAAATCTCTTATTTACTTAACTTGCTGTACTTTAAATGTAGGAGCTTGTATACCCTTTTCATCAAACTCCTTTTTAATCTGTTCTATAAGTTCAGCCTTTAAATTCCAATAATTTGAAGTAGAGCACCATACTCTAGCACATATTATAATTGAATTATCTTCTAGTTCATCTACAAATACTTCTCTAGCATGGTCTTTTTTTACCATAGAATTACTTCTTAAATTATTTTCAATTATCTTTTTTGCACTATCTATATCAAAGGAATTGGCTATACTTAACTTTAAATCAAGCCTGCGTTCATTCATTGCAGTTACATTTGTAATAACACCGTTTGATAAACTTCCATTAGGGATTGTAACTTTTTTATTATCCGGAGTAATAAGTGTTGTATATATAAGCCCTATTTCTTTGACACTTCCCTCAGCCAAAGGAGAAACAATATAATCTCCAACTACGAAAGGCTTTAAAAATAAAATCAAAACTCCTCCTGCAAAATTACTTAGACTTCCTTGTAATGCAAGCCCTATTGCGATTCCGGCAGAGCCTAACATAGCAAAAATCGAGGTACTGCTTATACCAACTCTTTCAGAAAGTATAAGTATAAGTAACACATAAGAAATAGTTTTTATTGCAGATAATAGAAAAGTTCTTATTCCCTTTTCTAGTTTCATTTTTTCAAATGTTTTAGCTATGAAAGTCATCATTATACCTATAAGTTTACTACCTATGAATAAGACTATAATTATAATAAGTATATTGACTAAAACATTTATTACTTCAGGGTAAACTTTCTTTAAATAACTTACCACTTCATTAGGCTTTACTTCTGTTGCTGACTCTATAATATCCATATAGCTCCTGCTAGATTTTAGTAATACTAAATACTAAAATTCCTGTTTCAGGAATTGAAATAGTAATCTTTTCATTTAGCTTTTCATCTATTTCTTTTCCAAACTTTTCATCAGTCTTTTCAATATTTTCATTAACTTCTTCTGACTTACTTTTACTATTAGCTTTTTTTGTAGTTTTCTTTTCTATTGCAGTAGGTTTTGAAGTCTTTACTCTTGTATTTCTAACTCCCTTACCACCAAATTCTATTAAGTCTGAGTTGAAAATTTCCTTATATTTTCCATGGAATGGAACATCAATATCAAACTTATAAAAACCTGTATTTGAGAAATTGCATACAACTAAAAGCATTTCATCATCTTTATAACTCTTTCTGACAAAAGCAACTATATTTTCTTGATATGAATAACAATTCATCCATTCAAAGCCGTCCTTAACATTGTCCTGTTCCCAAAGAGCAGGGTGTGCCAGATAAAATGTATTAAGAGCCTTAACATAGCCTTGAAGTTTACTATGTATATCATACTTAAGCAATTCCCATTCAATCTGCTTTTTTTCATTCCATTCATCAATCTGACCAAACTCTTGACTCATAAATAAAAGTTTTTTCCCCGGATGAGCTATCATATATCCATAAGCTGCCCTTAAATTTTCAAACTTCTCCTCTTGAGTTGCAACTCCCATTTTAGTAGCAAGTGTTCCCTTGCCATGTACCACCTCATCATGGCTAAAAACTAAGATAAACTTTTCACTGTATTGATATAACATTGAAAATGTAAGCTCTCCATAGTGATAACTTCTATATTGAGGTTCATTACTCATATATCTTAAGAAATCATTCATCCAGCCCATATTCCACTTATAGTCAAAACCTATTCCACCATTTTCCAAATCGCCACTTATCTTAGGCCAAGCTGTTGACTCCTCAGCAATTAATATAGCTGACGGAAATTCTTTTTTAAATACTGAATTTAAATGCTTTAAAAATTCTACTGCCTCTAAATTCTCATGTCCTCCGTACTTATTTGCAACCCACTCTCCTGCATTTTTACCATAATCGAGATATAACATTGATGCAACAGCGTCCATTCTAATTCCGTCTGCATGGAAAAGTTTTGCCCAATAAAGAGCATTTGCAATAAGAAAATTACTTACCTGTGGTCTACCATAATTGTAAATATAAGTTCCCCAATGTGGGTGTGTACCCTGTCTAGGATCTGCATGCTCATATACATGACTACCGTCAAATACCCCTAATCCATGTAAATCTCTAGGAAAATGTGCAGGTACCCAATCAAAAATAACCCCTATACCTTTGCTATGCATATAATCTATAAAATACATCAAATCCTTAGGAGTTCCATATCTACTTGTAGGAGAATAATAGCCTGTAACCTGATAACCCCAACTTTCATCTAAAGGATGTTCCATTATAGGCATAAGCTCAATATGAGTATAATTCATTTCTTTAATATACTCTGCAAGCTCTACTGCAAGCTCTCTATAATTGTAAAACTCACTACCATAAATTTCATTGTCATTTTCATCTTTTAAACATTCTTTTCTCTTCCATGAACCTAAATGAACTTCATAAATATTCATTGGTGCAGACCTATCGCCTGTTTTTTGAGTCTTTGCTCTTTCAGACAGCCATTTTTTATCACTCCATTCAAAGCCTGACAAATCATATACAATACTTGCATTATCAGGTCTTACTTGTGAAAATACACCATAAGGATCTGATTTAAGCATAGGCTCGCCTCTTGAAGTCTTTACTTCAAATTTATAAAGATCCCCTTCACATACTTTTGGAATAAATATTTCAAATACTCCACTGTCAGAAAGCTTTCTCATCTGATGTTTTCTACCGTCCCAGTTATTAAAATCTCCAACCACTGAAACTCTCATTGCACAAGGTGCCCATACAGCAAAATACACACCCTCTACACCGTCAATTTTCTTTTTATGTGCTCCAAGCTTTTCATATATTTCATAATGTATTCCCTTTGAAAACTTTTCCAAATCTTCTTCACTTATTTGAGGTTTAAATGAATAAGGATCTGATGTAGTATACTTTGTTTTGTCTAAATTTGTTATATTAAGTGTATATTTAAATTCTTTTCCATTATCTTCAAATAATGTAGCAAAAAAACCTGTATCATCTACAAGGGACATTTCCTGTTTTCTCTTATCCTTAGTTACTACCTCGACCTGTAAAGCATCAGGTATAAACACTTGAACTAATATTCCCTCATCAACTTTTCTTGCCCCAAGTATGCTATGTGGATTTGCACTTTCTGAATAAGTAATTTCTTCTATCGCTGCCCAGTCCATAAGATTATATAATACTTTGTCCATATTCCCTCCTCATTTTTAATGTACTTTCTAGCTAATATGATTGTATCACTAAGAGCATTAAAAAGCTATAAAAGTATAAGATTCACATTGAAAATTATTAACTAAAGCTTATCATATATCAAAGCATATCTTACAAGTAAATATTTAAACCTTATAAAAGTAAAACTTATATTTTTTATTAAGCCTTTAATTTCTTTTAAAAATATGTTGATAATTTTTTTTTTCTGAACTACACTATCTATTGTTGTTATTATCAAACATTTGAATGAAGTGAATCGGAGTTTTCACTTTAATAAAAAACAAAGAGAGGTTGGTTTTTAAATGAAAGGTTTTTTAAAAGAGGTCTTTAGCTGGATTCAAATTATTGTTATTGCAGCACTTATTGCATTTCTTCTAAATAATTTTGTAATCGCTAATTCCAGAGTTCCGTCAGCATCTATGGAAAATACAATTATGACAGGCTCAAGACTAATAGGTTCTAGGTTACACTATAATTTTACAGATCCTAAAAGGGGGGATATTATAATATTTAGATACCCCGATGATGAAAGCATATTTTTTGTAAAAAGAATCATAGGTATAGGAGGAGATACTATTGATATAATAGACGGAAAAGTATTTCTAAATGGAACTTCTACTCCTTTAGATGAGCCTTATATAAAAGAGGCTATGATTCCTGAAGAAAGTGTTCACTATGAAGTTCCTGAGGGAGCATATTTTTGTCTAGGAGATAATAGAAATAACTCAGGCGATTCAAGGAGGTGGAAAAATACCTTTGTTTATAGAAATAAAATTATAGCAAAAGTATTATTCCAATATTTCCCAAGTATCAAAAAAATTAGCTAGTAAGGTTAGGGAGGTAGTCCTAAGCACTACCTCCCCTGTATTCAAAACCAAAATCCCCTAATAATTTTCTGTAAATAACTTATTCCAATGTTCAAGCACTTTTTGCTTATTATCTATAAGCCAATTCAAATCCCTCTTAACCCATTTTACATCTTCTGTCTTTGGTATATATTTATAATCTATCTTGGCATTTTTATTTGTAAGTCTTATAGTTCCAAGTGCATTTCCACGCTCTGTTTGGCTCTCTGCGTCCATAAGATACTCTACCATAGCCTTAGCTGCGTCCATGTGCTTTGCACCTTTTACAACTGCACAACCAAATGCAAAGCTTGAACTTCCTGATTCAGGATACACAAGTTTAATGTTTTTTGCTCCACTCTTTAAAAGTGTTGATGCTCCGTCCTCATAAGTTAGACCTACAACATATTCGCCGTCAGCAACTCCCTTAAAGCATACAGATGAGCTTGACGCAACCACCATTTTATTTTTCATAAGTCCCTCTATAAGTTCCCAAGACTTATCGCTGTCATTGCCATAAACTGCCATAATATTTGCAACATTATTCCAAGCTGCTGATGACTCATTTGGATCTGATATTACAACCTTTCCTGCTAACTTAGGATTTAATAAATCTGAATAGTCTTTAATTTCTATTCCAAGTTCTTTTTCTAAGTCTGTATTTACACAAAATACCACTGAAGAAAGATGATCATAGTTATAATACCCATTATTACTCTTATATTCATCATAGATTTCTCCCTCATGTGATGAAATAAAAGGTTCAAAAATATCTTTATAGGTATCTCCGTCTGCTTGATTAACTCCTCCAAGCATAATATCTCCTTGAGGATTTGCAGATTCTGCCTTTATTCTGGCACAAAGTTCTCCTGCTGAACCATTTACAACTTCCACATCTACGTTCGGATAAATCTTTTTAAAGCCCTCTAAGACTGTATCTATATCATCATCAGTCATTGAACAATAAAGTACAAGTGAATCTCCTATATCCTTTTTCTCACTTGTAGAGGTATCTTCCTTTTTTGTATCCTCTGCTACCTTTGTGTCCCCTGCATTTTTTGTAGTATCTGCTGTTTTACCACAACCAACAAATGAAAGTGCTGTTACTGCAACTGCTGCAATTTTAAAAATTTTTCTCATTTTAAAATCCTCCTATTTATTATACTTTTATATCTTCTGATTTACTTACTGCAAGATATACCATAAGTGAAATCATTGTAATTACTGTAAGAACTGCTGAAAATGCCGCCGCTATTCCATAATTACCTCTCGATATAGCTACATAAGCTGACATTGTTAATGTTATAGTTTTATTGTTATAAAGAATGATTGCACTTGAAAGTTCTGTTACTATTGCTACCCAGCTTAAAATAGCACCTGATACAATTCCTGCACCCATCATAGGTACTGTAACTTTAGTAAATGCACTAAGTTTACCTGCTCCAAGGCTTACTGCCGCCTCCTCTATACTCTTTGGAATTTGTATCAATGTAGCCGTAGCCGAACGTATTGTATAAGGCATTCTTCTTATAACAAGTGCTACTATCATTATCCATATAGTACCTGTAAGTACAAGTGGTGGTTTTGAAAATGCAAGCACCATAGCTATACCAACTACTGAACCCGGCATTATATAAGGTAACATTGAAAGTGTATCTATTGAATTATTTAAAATGCCGGCTCTTCTTACTACCAAATATGCAATAAATATTGATAGAATAATTATTATTGCAAGTGATAATACACCAAATAAAATAGTATTATTTATAGATCTCACTAATAACTTTTTTAATGCCTGTTGATAATTTACAAATGAAAATCCCGGTTTAAATACTGATTTATCACAGTTTCTAAATGATAAATAGATAATATATATATTAGGTAAAAATGCTATTGCAACCAAACCATATGTATACAAATACATAAGTGCACCTTTAATTCCCTTTGGTGTTTTTTTCTCAACGGGGTGCAATGCATTAACTGAAAAATTAAATTTATTAGTAGCCCATTTTTGTATAAAAAATACTATTGCAGTTACAAATATTGCAATAACACTTATAGTTGCAGCAAATGCATGATTTGTTCCATTTTCGCCTAAATATTGATTATAAATCTCAACAGGAAAAGTTCTATAGCCCTCTCCTATGAGTAGAGGTGTTCCAAAATCGGCAAATGCTCTCATAAATACTAATAATGCCGCTGCAAGTATTGTGGGCATGGAAACATTTAAAACTACTTTAAAAAATCTTTTTACTCCTGTACAACCTAGACTTTCGGCCGCCTCAAGTAGTGAATTATCTATATTTTTAAATGCACCATTCATATATATAAATACCAATGGAAAAAGTTTTAATGCCTGAACAAAAAGTATTCCCTTAAAACCATATATATTACCCAAGTCAATTCCTATGCTTTGAAGTGCCTTAGTAACTACTCCTGACCTTCCAAGTAACATAATCCAAGCATACGCACCAATAAATGGAGCAGACATACAACAAAGTACACTTGTTACAAATAGAAATTTTGCTCCCTTAAGTCTATAAAATGAGTAAAAATATGCAAATGGTATTCCTAAGAAAAGTGTAACCAATGTAATTGCTATTGTAACCTTAAAACTGTTTATAACAGTATCGCTATAATATGGTGTTGAAAAAAACTTTACAAATTGCTCAAGGGTAAATTTATTATCTTCTGAAATAACTGCCTGTCCCAAAATTCCCAGCATTGGATATATTAAAAATATTATCAATAAGGCAAGCAGTGCAAAGCTTATGAAAGTCCATACTTCTTTCTTTTTTCCTATCATTCACCACTCACCCCTTTCTCTACTAGGTCATTTTGTACACCTGCGAGAATATTTTTTGTACCGTCATTATTAAATGCATTTATTTTATCTGTATTTAATGCAAGTGATACATAACTTCCCTCTGCTATAATCTCCTCCATAGTAGACTCTCTTACAATTTCTGCAATCTCTCCTGTTTCAAGTTCTACCTTATAATGTGTATTTAATCCTAAAAATGTACTTCCAACCACCTTTGCTTTTATATCCCCTGTTTCATTTTTATCACAAAGTAAAAACTCCTCAGGTCTTACTGAAATTTTTACTGACATGTTAGTGGCAAATGTAGGATTTAAATTATTTATTTTAACTAGCTTGTTATTTTGTAATTTGATATAATTTTCTCCATTTGAAATTTCAAGACTTCCTGAAAGAATATTACTTCTTCCTATAAATGTTGCTACAAATATATTTGCCGGTCTTTGATATATATCCTTAGGAGTTCCTACATGCTGAAGAATTCCCTTATCCATAACGGCAATTCTATCTGATACTGCCATTGCCTCTTCTTGATCGTGCGTTACATATACTGTTGTTATGCCTACTTTTCTTTGTATATCTTTTATTGCACTTCTCATTTCTACCCTAAGTTTTGCATCAAGATTTGATAAGGGTTCGTCCATAAGTAAAACATCAGGTTCTATAACTAAAGCTCTTGCAAGTGCAACTCTTTGTTGCTGTCCCCCTGACATTCTATCAGGCTTTCTGTCTGCAAGTGCCTCTATCTGCATTAATTTTAAAAATCTGTCAGTTCTAAGCTTTATTTCTTCATTCCCAACTTTTCTATTTTTTAAACCGAACTCCACATTTTTTCTTACTGTATAATGTGGAAATATTGCATAATTTTGAAATACCATACCTATATTTCTCTTTGAGGGATCTAAATCATTTATTCTTTTATCATTAAAATAAAAGTTTCCACCCTCAATACTATTAAAACCTGCAATCATTCTCAGTAAAGTAGTCTTTCCACAACCTGACGGTCCAAGTAGTGTAAAGAACTCTCCTTTTTCTATATTAAGACTAAGATTTGGAATTACTGCATGATTATTATATTCTTTCAACGCATTTTCAATTCTTATTTCAACACTCATGCTATCTCCTCCATAAAAGTTTCTTTTATTATACAAATAGTTTCTTTCTATATCTTTTCTCAATTATTTCATAAATGTAACAAAAAAAGAATTGTACAAGCTCATTTCTTATACAATTCTCTTTGTTAAATTTATATTTTTCTATTTCTCTCAAATTTTCTCAAGGTAGAATATCAGAAAAACGTTTTACTCGCTCTTCCTTTTTGTCTATATTTGACAAGGGACTAAACTCTGTATTTATATCTGTATTTGATAAATTATATCTAGGCTTTATACAGTCATCTCTTACAGTCATTACATCTCCAAGTCCTACTAAAATATCTCCTGCCTCTTTGCTTAAACAAAAATTGATAAAATCCTTTCCTCTACAAGCATTTGCCCCTCCTTTAACTAATGAAACCGGTACTGCACTCCAACCTGCTTTATCATAAACTATACTTTCCAATGGATAGCCAAGCGATTTTATAAGCTGTTGATCTGATAAGAAATTTAAGCATATAAGATATTCTCCAAAGCCCACTCTTTCAGAGGCTGTATAGCCACTATCAGTATATTGCCCAATCTGATTATTAAGTTTTTCAAGATAATCCCAACCTTTTTCCTCTCCATACTTTTCTAGCACTGATGCAATAAAAGTATATCCTGTACCTGAAGTCATTGGATTAGGCATTATAATCTCTCCCTTATAAGCAGGATTTAATAAATCTTCTAAAGTTTTAGGCATATCTATATTTGAAAAATTTTTTTCCCATTTTTCTACATTAATACCAATAGATAATACCTCTATGTACTGTGCTTTCCAAACGCCGTCCTTATCGAGATACCTACTTGAAATATTTTTCTCTTCTTTTGTAGTGCAAGCCTTTAATACTCCCTCTAATTTAAGTAGTTCATGGGCATCTACCGTTCCCCCTATCCATACATCATATACAGGTTTATCCTTTTCAGCTATAAGTCTTTTTTGTGCAACTTGTGTCGGCATTCTCACATAACTAACTTTACAGTTATTTTCCTTTGCATAAACCTCCACAAGACTTTTTATCATATCTTCATGGTATGAGCCTATAATCTTAAGTTCATCAGTATCCTGCATACAATCATCTTTATTTTTAAAATTATCTGATATTTTAAAATATAGTAGTGGTAATATTAAAACTAAAATAAATAATATAGAGATAAGCATTTTCTTACTTTTCATTACTTTTCTCCCAAAAGACACTTTCAAGTTGTTTTACGTCCATACTAAGTTGCATAATACTTCCTGAGCGACTACCTGCTGAATCATATATAAGGCACAATCCACTTTCGTAAACTATCATATAAACCTGTGGCAATGTTGAATTAATATAAAATTCTATTTGAAGTACCGAGTTACCTTTATTTAAAATTTTCTCTTTTTCTTCCTTTTCATAATTTACATAGTTTGAAGATAAAACCAACTCTTTCAATGCTATTTTTTGATCAGAGGCTATATTTTTATTATACCCTGTACCAATAAGCTTTATTCTATTATCTGCTCTTACCATATCAGCAAGTTTTTCTTTAGTGTATAAATACTCTTTTAATCTACTAACTATTCTAGTTCGCTCTCCTCTTCCCTCAGGTTCTCCATGCAAAAAACCTCCAAATATAACATAATCTCCTAAGTCAAATTCGAGTGAATCTCCATTATCAAAATATAATGTACCACTTAAAACTGTATTATTTTCACTTACATCAGTATCTACATTAGTTATAGGAAGTGAGTCTATATAGTCAAAAAAGTCAAGCACTACCTCAGCATCATTTATCTCAGCATTTCCCCATACAAAATCCTCTATATGCATACTATTAGGCACTAAACTGGCTATTCGTAAATTAGAATATCCACTATCTTCAACCACAAATACTTTTGATTGTATATACAGTCTGTTGAATAATATGCATAATGTCGGAATTATTAAACTGCCAAGTAATACAACCATTAGAATACTATTTTCTTTATTTTTCATAAGCTTATTCTAGGAATTTTTATTATAAATTCTGTCCCTTTTTCAGTATCTCTACAAAGCCAAAGCTTTCCCTTTATTTTTTTTGCTAAACCAAGACAAATAGAAAGCCCAAGCCCTGTTCCTTTTCCTGCACTTTCCGAACCTTGAAAAAATGCCTCAAAAATCATATCTCTATCTTCATTTTCTATCCCTATTCCGTCATCTTTGACATGTAAAAGCAAGTCCTCTCCCTCTTTCTCATTGAAAATGCTTAAAGTTTGACAACCACTGTGTATAATAGCATTATCAATTAAAGTAAGTAAAATTTCTTTTAGAATATCTCTGTCTGTATTTAAAAGGCTACTTGTAGATAAATCATTTGCTTTAATTTTCAATTTATCAAGTCTAGGCTTTATGACTTTCAAGCACTCACTTACCAAGTCCTTAACTTCAAACTCACTTATATGAAGTACACCCCATTGCATATCCTCTCTTGCTCCCTGCAAAACAATCTCGATTGAATTAAGTAGCTTTTCTCCCTCTTCCTCAATAATAAAGGCATCTTCACATATCTCATCTAAATTTGTACTTAATTGTATCATTTGAGAGTAACCAATTATCGAGGTTAGAGGTGTTTTTAACTGATGTGCTACATTATTATAAAATTGTTGCATTTGTTTACTTCTTGTATCCAGCTTTTCTATATATTCCTTAAGCCTCTTTCTCATAAGTTCAAATGTATAACCTAACTCTTCTATCTCATCATTACTCTTAACAGAAATCGGATTATTTAGATTTCCATTTTGCATAAGTATCGCCGAGTTCTTTAGACTATTTACTGAACTGGTTATTTCTCTTGCAAAGCGATGTGATAAAAATAAGTTTATAACTAACATTCCTATTGCAAGTAAAATAATAATTCCTATTACCTTTATAAAAAACTCTCGTTCATCTTTCATAGGATAAATACATCTAATAACACCTATGCTCTTGCCTATCTCCACATTTGAAAAGTCTAAAATAGGACTTGAAAATGATATACATTTTACTCCATTTAGATAAAAAAATTTATACGCTTTCTTATCCATAGCCACCTTTATATCATTTGTAAATGGAACATCAACTGTCCCTCCATAATCTGATAAAAGTTTATCTGCTAAATAAATTTGAACTCTCATTCCATTTCTTGCATAAATATGTTTTGCCAAATAAGTAGCATAATTTTTTAAAGAATTTTCATTATCATTTCTATTTGAAACACTTATAGAACGTGCCGCATAAGATTGATTTAAATAACTTTGGGACTTTAATCTTTCTACTGCCTGCCTGTCAAGCTGTATAGAAAGTGCAAATCCAAAAGAAAAAATAAGTAGAATTAAAAAAGATGCCCATAACACAGAATACATATACATTATTTTTTTCTTTAAACTTGTACTCATATCTTACTCACTTCAAATTTATATCCAATCCCATATACAGTAGATATATATGTTTCACATGGAGAAATTTTACTTCTTAATCTCTTTATCAAAATATCAACAGCCCTACTATTTCCCATATAGTCAAAGCCCCACACTTCATTTAGTATTTTTTCCCTACTAAATACCTGTGCATAATTTTTTGCTAAAAAATATAATGTATCAAATTCTTTATAGGTAAGTTCTCTACTCTCTCCGTCAATAAAAACCTTTCTTATTCTTGCATCTATAATAAGCTTATCATAGACCAGCTTACTTTTACTCTCTTTTTCAGGTATTCTCGAATAATTTATTCTTCTCCATAAAACCCTAATTTTAAGAGCCAATTCTTTTAAGTTCAAGGGTTTAGTTATAAAGTCATCTGCCCCAAGCTCAAGTGCCGCAACTCTATTATAATTCTTTCCCTGTGCTGTAATAAAAATTACAGGTATTGACATGTCATACTCCTGTATCTTTTGCAATATCTCATAGCCGTCCATGTCAGGCATCATAATATCTAAAAGAACCATATCAGGTCTGTCTGTAACAAGTTTTCCGAGTACGGCATTCCCACAATAAGCCTCTGCTGTTTCATACCCCTCCATTTCAAGACCCCTTCTAATAAGCTCAACTATCTTTTTTTCGTCATCTACTATCAATACTTTCATTCTTTGTACCAACTTTCATACAAACTTAGGCAATGTTACCTGCATTTACAATTTACCAAACTAAAGTTATTTTACTATATGAACTAGTAGTTGTGAACTATTTTTGCTTTCTTATTGCAAAAACTTATAATTTATATTATACTGAATATAATAATTATTATTGTTTTTAAAAAGGAGAAGATGTGAAAGATTTAAAATACAGTCGTCAAAGAGAATCAATACTTGAATGTCTTAAAAATAGACATGACCATCCGACTGCTGATGTACTATTTCAATCACTTAGAAAAACTGATCCTAAAATTAGTTTAGGTACAGTTTATAGAAATTTGAATTTACTCACTGAACTAGGCAAAATAAGAAAAATATCTTGTGGCGACGGTAGTGAAAGATATGATTATGAACTAGGTGAACATTATCATTTTATATGCAGAAGTTGTGGTAAAATAATTGATATTGAAACTGATGATATTACAAGTATAGATGAGCAAAAACTAAACCAAGAAGTTCTAAATGATGAAATTGGAGTTATTGAAAGCCATTCACTTATGTTTTATGGTAAATGTAAGGATTGCTGTAATAAATAGGTAAAAAAGGACTAATGCTATAGTTAGTCCTTTTGAGCCTGTGAAATTTTTTCTGTAAATTTGCCTTCTATGGTATAAAATTTACTT
>CALALP010000091.1 GCA_937925515.1 uncultured Lachnoanaerobaculum sp.
CCCCGTAGGGGGACAAATCCCATATAATAATGAATAAATAAACTACTTGTTTTCCAATAGAGAGTAACAAACATAGTACTATTTGTAAAATTTAATAATAACTAGTTTTATATATCTATAACTTCCTTGCAATATTTTCCATGCAGCCGTCCTCAAAGGGATTTTTAAGACCTGCTTTCTTAATTAAATTATTAAAAAAGTCTGAGGCTGATAGTTTACAAAATTCTAGGTAGCTCTTCCAAGCATTTTCAAAGTCCTCATTCATAAGTACCTTATACTGCAAAGCATTTACTGCTGCAATACAGTAATCTATATAATAAAATGGTAAGTCGAATATATGATGTTGTTTATGCCAAAAACAGCCCTCTTCCATATAAGCATTTCCCTCATAATTAAGATGTGGTTTATACTGCCTTTCAAGTTCTCTCCATAAATTATTTCTTTCTTTAGGAGTCATATTTGGGTTTTCATAAACAATATTTTGAAATTCATCTACCATTGTTCCATACGGAATAAAGCAAACCATTGATTCAAGGTGCATGTCTACATAGTCCTTAGCTCTATCTCCAAAAAATAATTTCATCCAAGGTTCTGTAAAAAATTCCATAGACATAGAATGTATTTCAGCAGTTTCCATAGTTATATCATTATGTTCTTTTATCGGATAATCAGCAGTTATAAAACCTTGGAAAGCATGTCCACATTCATGAGTTATAACATCTATATCTGTATAGGTAGCATTAAAGTTTGCAAATACAAACGGCATATTATAATCAGGTAACATAGTCATATAGCCACCTGTTTTCTTATTCTTTCTACCTAATACATCAAAATAATCTCCCTCACACATTGCAGTCATAAATTTATCCGTTTCTTTTGAAAGCTCTTTATACATCTTAAGACCACTGTCTAAGATTTCCTTATCCTTTCCTATTGGGGCAGGATTACCATTCTTAAAGTATACTCCCTCATCTATATAACTTAACTTATCAAGTCCAAGTCTTTCTCTCTTTCTCTCATGAAATTTAGTTGCAAGAGGAACTATATATTTTTTTACTTGTTTTCTAAATTCTTCTATCTCTTTCTTTCCATAACAATTACGATTCATTCTGGCATAACCAAGTTCAAGGAAATTGTCATAACCCATAAGTTTTCCCTGTTCAGTACGATTCTTAACTAATTTATCATAGTAATCTTCGATACTTGTTTTATTTGCCTCAAAAAATTCTGTATATTTTTTCCAAGCTCTCTGTCTAATCTCTCTATCTTCATTTCCAAGGTAAGGGGTCATAAGAGAAAGGTTTAGTTCCTCTCCCTCCCAATCAATCTTAGCCTTTGCAAGTATCTTATTATATTCTCTTGCAAACTTATTTTCTTCTTGCATAAGAGGGATTAATTTATCATCAATAGCTTTCATTGCAAGTTCAATGTTTTTAAATGCTACTTTTCCTATTTTGTCCTCGAGAAAACCTCTATGCTTTGAATAAAAAATTTTCTTTTTATACTCCACTACCTTAGCATTGTACTTAGGCATATTTTCATCATAAAACTCTTGTTCCTTAGAGTAAAATTCGTCAGTCATATCTATATCACTTCTTATCTGTGTAATTGTTGACTGAGTAATTACTCTATCATTTAGCTTATAAAACTTTTCATGAACTTCAAATGCCTCCTCGCCTGTTTTAGCATTTTCAAGTTCAGTAATAATGCTGTCAAGCTCTTTACTTACTTTGTCAAAATCAATTCTTTCATATTTAATTTCTGAAAATTTCATATCAAACTCCTTTTACTTCTTTGCCATGTTACAAAAACGTGTAGTATCTGATTTCCAAACCAATTTCACTGTGCCTATTGGGCCATTTCTTTGCTTTGCGATAATGACTTCTGCCTCTCCGGGGTGTCTTGTGCCTTTGTTATAGTAGTCATCTCTATATAAAAACATTACTATATCGGCATCTTGCTCAATAGCCCCCGACTCTCTAAGGTCTGAAAGCATCGGTCTATGGTCTTCTCTGGTTTCACAAGCACGAGAAAGCTGAGAAAGTGCTACAACAGGGGCTTTTATCTCTCTTGCAATAGCCTTTAGGCCTCTTGAAATGTCTGAAATCTCCTGCTGCCTATTTTCGCTCTTTCTTGAACTTCCTGTCATAAGCTGAATGTAGTCTATAACTACAATGCTTAACCCCTGCTCAAGTTTCATTTTCCTACATTTGCTTCTAAGTTCATTTAAACTTATTCCGGGGGTGTCATCAATAACTAAATTTGACTCACTTACTTCTACAACTCCCCTAAGTAGCTCAATCCAATCGGAATCATTTAAATCACCTCTTCTAAGCTTTTGTGCGTCTACGCTTGACTCCATTGAAAACATACGATTTACAAGTTGTTCCTTACTCATTTCAAGTGAAAATATCATACAAGGTTGTTTCTTCTTAACTGCTATATGTTGAATGATATTAAGTACAAATGCAGTCTTTCCCATAGACGGTCTTGCCGCAATAAGCACTAAATCAGAGGGCTGAAAACCACTTGTCATACTATCTAAATCTATAAAACCTGTTGCAACTCCTGTAACACTTTTATTTGACATACTTGCCTCAACTATCTTATCTAAGACATTTTCGGCAACTTCCTTTATTGGAACCAGTTCAGTTCTTCCTCTTTTTTCAAGTATTTTAAATATATCTTTTTCAGTCTTTTCTATAATTTCCTCAAAACTTTGCTTTCCCAAATAACAAAGATTTGCTATTTCCTCATTAACTCTTATAAGTTTTCTAAGCACTGAATTTTGGTAAACTATTCTCGCATACTCCTCTATATCATTTGATATGACATTATAATCATATTCATAAAGACTTGCTATTGCCTCGGGAGCACTTATTTCTTCGGGTACATCACTTCTTTTCAGTCTTTCCGAGAGAGTTACAATGTCTATTGTAGTGTTCTCACTATTTAAGGTCAAAATATGGTCATAGTAAATGCCATAGTGTTTAGAGTAAAAGTCGTCCTTTATAAGTATATCCATAACCTTTGAAATCTTTTCACTATCTATAAGAATCGACCTTATAATACCTCTCTCAGCCTCTAAGTTATGTGGTAGCACTCTATTTAGGAGTCCCTCCATTACTAAGCCTCCACAACTTTAACAGCTAATGTGGCTGTTACATCTTTATGAAGTTTTATATTTACATTATGAGTACCAAAAGTCTTTATAGGTTCTACAACCACTATCTTTTTCTTATCAACTTCAAGCCCAAGTTGCTCTTTTACTGCCTGATATATTTCCTTTGTAGATACAGAACCATAAGTTTTACCCTCTTTGCCACCCTTTATACTTATTGTAACACTTGAATCTTTTAATTTATCTCCTATTTCTTTTGCTGCTGCAAGCAAACCGGCCGCCTTTTTTTCCTCATTTGCTTTTTGAAGTTTTAAAGTATTTAGATTAGCAGGTGTAGCCTCAACTCCTTTTTTCTTTGGAAGTAAAAAGTTTCTGGCATAACCCTCATTTACCTCAACTATATCTCCTTTTTTTCCAAGTGTCTTTACATCTTCTAATAATACAATCTTCATGTTATATCTCACCTTTCTTTTTCATATCTATAACTACATTTTTAATGTCTTCCAATGTCGCCTCTATTGATTTGTTATCAAACTGAGCTCCTGCCACATTTCTATGACCACCACCCCCTAGTTTTTCTACAATCACTTGAACATTTACCTCATCAATAGATCTTGCACTAAGATATACCTTTCCCTTATACTGAGTTAAAACAAAGCTAGCCTTAACTCCCTCAATGTTTAAAAGTTCATTTGCAGCCTTAGCACAAGTAACAGTAGGACTTTCAAGTCCCTCAGCAAGACATATACTAAATGCGTACGCCTTATCTATAATCTCAACATTATGCACTGCCTCTATCTTAGCCTTATAGCTTGCCAAATCCTCTCTAAACATTTTCCTTACTCTTACAACATCTGCACCTTTTCTCCTTAAAAATGCAGCCGCCTCAAATGTTCTAACCCCTGTTTGAATTGTAAAGTTTTGAGTATCTACCACAATTCCTGCATACATTGCGTCTGCCTCAGCAGGGCTTAAGCTAACATCATCTATTATATACTGAACTATCTCAGAAACCATTTCACATGCACTTGAGGCATAAGGTTCTACATAGGAAAATGTTGCATTTTCTATAATCTCAGAACTCTGTCTGTGATGATCAAGAACTACAATAGTCTTAACCTGTTTTAATAAATCAGGAAATTCAGTAATGCTAGGTCTATTTACATCTACTACAACAAGCATAGTTTTGTCATCAATTATTTCTTCCACATCTTCTTTATTTACAAATAAATCTTTCGGATAACCGTCCTTAAATTTACTAAATACCAACTTCAAAGAGTTTCCGACATCGCCCCTTACAATACTTGCTCTTTTACCTAGAGAGTCTGCAACTCTCCAAATGCCTATTGCTGAGCCAAAACAGTCAATGTCCATATTTCTATGTCCCATAATGATTACATTTGACCTTGTAAGCATCAAATCCCTTAAAGTCTGAGCCTTTACTCTAGCTTTTACTCTTGTACTTCTCTCAACCGTTTGAGATTTTCCACCATAAAATCTACTTGCCTCTGCCTCTCTTACAACGGCTTGATCTCCACCTCGACCTATTGCAGCGTCCATTGCCATTCTAGCATAATCATAGTCCTGTTGGTAAGTATCCCCCAAAAGCCCAATGCCTATACTCATTGTAACTCTTACTCTATTTCCTATATCAATAGTCTTAATGTCTTCAAGGATATTAAACCTACCCTCCTCAAGCTTTTCTAATGCAGCTCGCCTTATTATAAAGAAATATTTATCCTTTTCAAGTTTCTTTATAATACCTGCTAAAGAGTTTATATAGCCTTCTATTCTTCTTTCTATAAGTGCAGGAAGTAATGCTCTTTTGACCTCATCAGTACTTTCTATTGCCTCCTCATAATTATCCATATATATAAGACCTACTGCAAGTTTTTCTTCAATTAAATCTGCCCTTAATTTAAGAGTTTCAGTTTCATCATATAGATAAATTCCAAACACATTATTTTTTGACAAAGTCCCTTTTATTATTTTTATAAAATAATCTCTTGATTTATACTGCTGTCTTAACTCTATTTCATCATCAAACTTACTAAGATATGACTTTGTAATTTCCGGAAATATAGAAGATATATTTGTTGCCTTAAATACATTTCCTAAACTAAGTATCTCGTCCATTTTATCATTTGACCACAATATATAACCTATTTCATTTACAAATGTAATCGGTATGTCAATATCTTTACAAATCTTACTGTTCATAGTATCCATTTGCATAGCATACTCACTCATTGCACTGAATACACCATTTTTTGCAGTAAGTTGTAAAAGATATAATAACACACCAAATATTATAGTTACAAACATAGAGAACACCCCTGCTCTATAATCAAAAATAAATGAAACAATAGTTATTATTATCATAACTATAATGGTATATAATGGCCACTTCCAATAAAATCTTAAAAGATAATCCATTCTCTTTTCAATCACTAGATTTCCCTTTCTATAATAAATCTTAAAATTAGTCTGTTTAAGTATATCATTTTTAGAGTGTAACGTCTATGTGTTGATTTGGTAAAATAAAAAAAGTGGGGATTTCAAGTTAAATGTAATATAGTACTATACTTACTTATACTATATTCAGACTGTAAATCTATCTATTCATAATTTATTAATCTATATTTTTATCATGAATCTCTCGTAGTAAAGTGTTTATTTTTTTCTATTTTTGTGTTAGTATTTCAATTACTCATAGTTATAGTAATTATTATATTTTTTTGTAACCATATCTTTTTATTTTGTATATAATATAGTTAATATTATATCGTCCATATCATTTCAACAAAATACTATAGGTGCAACTTTAAAATAATAAAATTTATTGAAAGGAAAATACAAATAATGAGTTTAGCGAATAATGTCAAGTTGGATGAATATAATTAGAGATGATTTAGGTTGTGTATATTTTGAGCCAAGAAAAAATATAAGAAAAATAAACTTCATACCTAAGAATTTAAATAAAAATGAAAAAATAAACAAAATAACATTATTCTCTAAATCAAAAAACTATATAGACAATTTTAACCTTATGAAGAAAGGGCTTATCAAAGGAGTACTATAATGTCTAAAAATACAGGATATACAATATTTGAAACCTTTGTAGGAGCAGGAGGCTCTCATCTAGGTTTTATGCAAGAAAATTTTAGAACAATATATGTAAATGACTTTGTCAAAGAATGTTTAGACCCCCTTATTTACAATAATCCAAATCTAAAAGATGAAAAGGCATATATTGATAATACTTCAATTTTAAACATTTCACCAAAAGACTTAAGAATATTTTTAAATGTACAAAAAGGCGATATAGATGTGTTTTTTGGAGGAGTCGTTTGTAAAAGCTTTAGCTTAGCAGGAGAAAGAAATCCTATTGATGAGAGGAACTATTTATATCATAAACAACTAGAATTAGTTAAAGAATTTATGCCAAAAATATCAATAATAGAAAATGTTCCCGGCATGATAAATGCTAAAATCTATATTGGCGATAATAATGATAATCTTAAAGATGAAATTAACTTACTTTGGCAAGAATTAGAAAATTATAAAGGCAGAAAAGCTGTACTCAGAAAAAATAACTCTATTTCAGAAGAATTTATACAGCAAGGTATTAAACTAAGGGATAGAAAAAAGAAACTTTTAAAGAAAATAGAAGATTCTAAAAATTATATATCTGTACTACAAGATATTAAAAATATTTATAATTCCATTGGGTATAAGGTCTATATTTCTGTATTAAATTCAGCTTGGTATGGAGCAGCTACAAAAAGAGAGCGTGTAATTATTGTTGCCGTAAGAAATGATATTGATATTCCCTTTACATATCCTATACCAAAATTTATGGATATTAGTATATATAAAAATAATTTACCTAAGGAACTTTTAGATTTACCTAATCCTAAGACAGTAAATGATGCTCTTGCAACAATAGATTATAGCAACAAGAATGATATTGATAATATTCCTATGAATCACTCAGAAAAAACAGTCGAAAGGTTTAAGTATATACCTGAGGGAGATAATATAGCAAACCACATGGATAAAATACCTGAAAATTTGAAGATTAGTAAATTTTACTCAAGAGGTGCAACTATGAGATTAAATGGTAATGAACCAAGTCCAACATTAGTTCCCGGTCATAGTAATTTTCCTGTTCATCCAAGAGAAAATAGAAGTATTACTGTTAGAGAGGCTACTACAATAACCGGCTTTCCACTAAACTATAAATTTTTTGGAACACACACTAAAAGATGTGAACATGTAGGAAATGCTGTGCCACCACCATTAGCTAGAGCTATCGCAGTTGAATGTAAAAAACTATTAGATAGTTACTATAACAAAAATAAATAGAGGAGAATTATGAAATATTTTGTAACTGAGACTGAACGTAAAATACTTGGAGGTTCTTGCTACTATGAATTTTACAGAGGAGATTGGGACGAAAAAAAATGTATTTTTTGGAGTGAAGATTCTTTAAATATTCATGATAATTATATGTATACTTTAAAACTTGATGAATTAATTTTTAAAGTAGTTCCTTATTATGATTGTTTTGGAGAAACAAGAATTGATGAAAAACAGTGGAAAGAAATCTACCGACTAGCCAAAGAAAAAGGTGGCGAATTATTTGATGCCGTTTGTGAGGTTTCAACTTGGGCAGAGGAAAACTTCAAGGAACATAAGGTATTTACAATACTTGGTTTATAGGAGCTTTTGTATTTGGGGGTTATTCCTCGCCGTCGGCGAGGAATAACCCCCAATAAAAACTGTGTTACTCACTAGTAAATACCTTAATTTTGACTTGCATTAGATGAAGTAGCAAGGTCTTCTAATTCTTGAAGAGCTCTTCTATTTCTAGTTCTTGACGCATTTTCAGGTATATTTACCTCAAATGTAAAGGTATCAAAGCTATCAGAACTTACTACTACAGTATTCTCTGCCTCAGTAAATCCACTTAAGTTAAAGTCAATATACTCATCTCTACCATAGGCACTATTTGAAGTTATCTTGAAAGTATTTGCACTACTTATGCTATATGCTCTAGTATAAGGAACACCATTTACAGTAATATGGATATCTCCTTTTCTAGCAACTTCCATAAACTTCTTAAGCTTTGAGCTAACACTTGGATCAAATGATGCTCTTACATAATCAGCTCCACCCCAAGAACCTTTATATTTCTTTGCCTCTTTAACTTCAGGCACTGCTACCTTTGAAGATGTAGTATAAACAATGTCATCTTTATTAGGAACTTTTAATGCAATCTTATCTCCAAGTCCCTTAATCTTTCTTGACTTTACATATAAAATATCATCATTATCTCTAATAAAGCCATCACTACTTAATAAACTAATTGTGCGTGCCTCAGATACCTTAACATCATTTATATAGATTTCACTAAGGTCATCAAGTACTTTTTCTACATCTGCTGCAGGGCCTGCAAGCTCAATCTTAAGTACTTCAGTATTGTTGTATTTAGCATATTCTGCTTTTTTAATAGTTACAGGCTCTTCTTGTACACTAACCGGCTCAGGATAAGGCTGTACTTTGCCATTCTTATCTACATTTACTTTCAAATCATCATAGCCATTAGCCTTAATAACTATCTTATTATCTCCATTTAAAAGTTTTCCCTTAATTTCAATCTTGATAAGTTTTCCGGCATAAGCATCATGATTTTTAACTGCAAATATTGTATTCTCATTTTTAAATGCTAAAGAATTAACCTTTGTATATGGTACATCATTTATGCTTAATGAGCTGACAGCATTAAGATAAGTATCAAGAGCATCTGCATTAAGGTCTTTAAATGTCAAAATATACTTTTGATCAAAGAATGTATCAATCACTTCTACCTTTTCAACACTTGGAAGATTTTTTCCTAAACCTTGATTACCATTACCACCATTTCCATTATCAGGATTCTTAGGTTGTGTATTACCATTGTCAGGTGTCTTAGGTTCTTCTGTATTACCATTTTCAGGCTGCTTAGGAGTGTTGTCATTATTAGAATCTTCAACAATTACACCATTCTTATCAAATGTTACAGTTAAATCATCATATCCTGTAGCCTTTATAACAACCTTATTGCTGTTAGTAAATTCAGTCTTAAGTGATAAAATACTATGTTCTCTACCACCAAAGGTACTATCAACCTTCGTTGCAAATTGTTTTGAAGAATCAAATCCAAATCCTATGATTCCTGCTCTGTCAAACTCTTCTCCATTTACACTTACTGCATTTATAGCTTTAAGGTATTTGTCTAAGTCTTTAGAACTAAGTCCTTTAAATCTTACCTCATAAGTATTATACATTATTTCAGGTTTTTTTGTTGCATTTAATACTTGTGGAAGTGGTTGCTTAGGCTCTGTATTTCCGTCATCAGGATTCTTAGGCTGTGTATTGCCATTATCCGGTTTCTTAGGTTCTTCTGCATTACCATTATTAGAATCTTCAGTAGGTAAACCGTCTGAATCTAAGGTTACAGTTAAATCATCATATCCTTTAGCTTTTATAACAACTTTATTCTTATTAGCAAGTTCAGTCTTAAGTGATAAAATACTATGTTCTCTACCACCAAAGGTATCATCAACTTTAGTTAAAAATTGCTTTGAAGAATCAAACCCAAATCCTATGATTCCTGCTTTATCAAACTCTTCTCCGTTTACACTTACTGAATTTATAGCTCTAAGATATGTATCTAATTCAGTCTTATTAAGCCCTTTAAAGCTTACATCATAAGTTCTATTTATACCATATTTTCTTGTTGCCTTTACCACTTGTGGAAGTGCTTTCTTAGGCTCTTTATTGCCATTTTCAGGTGCTTTAGGTTCTTCCTCTGTTCTAGCTTTAATATCTACGTCTATGAACTTTGTAGGATAACCTGCTGCCTGTAATATTATAGTATATTTTCCTTCAGCCTTAAATAAACCACCTCTAAGTGTTATCTTTCCGTCATTTACTACATATACATCATCAGCATCAAAACCACCAGCAGCAGCTGAAATAACACTTCTAAAACCATTGGCACTCCTTATATTAACTGTTGTAAGTTTTCTTAAGAACTCTCCATTCTTAGGGTCAGTAGGATTTGAGGCATTTACAACAACAGGTAAACCTACCTCAAGTTTTTCACTGTCAACTGTAAGATTTACATCTTCTAATGTATCTGTAATAGTAAATTCAAGGTCAAACTTCTCATATCCCGGAGCTGAAATAAATAACTTATGCTTTCCAACTCTTGGAGTTAGATAGTCATTAAATGCAGCACTATAAAGAGTTATGCTTGTCTTATCTTCACTTATTGAAAACTGTTTTAAATATGTGTCAGAGCGAAGATTTTCACTTCTACCGTCTAGTTGCAAGTATCCAATTTTTGAGATGAAGTCTGTATTGTCAGTAGTAAATGTAAAGCTATTACCATTTGGCTGTACTAAGCCTGTAAATTTAGGTGCTGCCTTACCTACTGTATTACCATATCTATAAAGTGTACCTAATTTTCCATTTTCAAGAACATTTTTAACTTCTCCAAATGTATTTCTTGTAGGAGCATTTGCACCATTTATGTAATCTTCAAAGTTAAGTGCCTCTCCATTCATTCTGGCATCACTTACTTCATTTACATAATAATCAAGTTTATATATCTTAGCTTTGTCATCTCCTATAATAGCCTCAGGAGTCTGCTCTAACCACCATGTATGTACTGCACTTGATTCAATGTTTCTTAATCCAATTTCATTAAGTACCATTGCATTTGCAAGTAAATCATAGTCATACTGAAGATATACATTTCTCATCATACTTCCACTTGCACTTGAGATAGTGTCATGAGAAGAACCACCGCTATTTCCTCTACTTGCAGAAGATACAGTATCAACTGATGAACGAGAACTTGAACTTGCCACATAAGAAACAGCCATGGCAGTAGGAGCTGCACTTGCTCTATTGCCTGAATGATTCTTATTAACTGTTGGGCTTGATATACTATCTATATTGGTTGACGGAGTTTCAGTACCTGCCTGTGATGTACCATTTGCATCAAGTACTTGGAACTTCTTAATCATAGTCTTATATCCGGTAGCATAAATTCCTAAAGTATAAATTCCTGCTACATCTGTATAAACTTTACCATTATCAGAGTCTGTACCTCTTATATGTAATAGTTCGCCTATATTATACCAGCCTGAATACTTAGGAAGTTCTATCTTTGTTCCGTCCGGCTTTATAAGTAAAACTTTATGCATTACAATTCCGACATCATTTCCAAAGCTATGTCTTCCTGTAGGGTCTTGTATCTTAAATACTATATCTTGACCTACTTTTGGTGCAGGTGTACTTGCGCTTAGTAAAACTTTATAATTGGTATTACTTACAAGTGATATAGGATATTTTGCTCTTTGGTTACTTGCACTTGAGCCAACACTTACATAATAATCTCCTCTACTGCGTAAGTTATCTTGAGGAAGTGGAATTGTAATAACTCCTGTTGCTCCATGAGTATTATCTATTGCAGTAGTATAAACAAGATTACTATTGATAATGTTGTTATCAGTGTTTAATGCTTTGATATTATTTAAGCCGGTAAACCATTCTTTCATAGCTTCATTTTCTAATGAAACTTTTATAGTTATACTACCATTACCAACTTCATCAATTTCTGTAATTGGTATGTAATACTTATCAGGAACTAAGCTTACCTTAGGTTGTGTACTCTTTGTTTGTAGAGTAAATGTTGTCTTTGTAGCATTCTTTCTTATATTTCCTACATCATCATAAGTTTCAAGGTAGTAATCAAACACTGATACAGGACCATTTGATATAACATACTTCGGAGGTTTAACGCTTGTTTTTGTAATTTGCTTTGTAGTTCCTCCGAGGTCTATAATCTGCTCTTTTGCAGTTGTCTTAGAAACTATTTTAAGTGTCTTAGGACTTGTAACACTTGAAAGCCATTTTACAACATGTCCGTCATCATCAACATTTGTTAAATCTTCTGTTATATCTGTGCCGTCTACATATATTGTATAATCCTTTGCTGTTCCATACTTAAATGTAATTGCAACATACTCGCCAAAATCAATCTTTACATCTTTTGTATACTTGGTGTAAGCAAATTCAAGGTCTTCAGCCTCATTCTCATTTGTTTGACCATTTTCAGGATTTTCTTCTTTTGGCTGACCATTGTTTGGAACTTCCTGCTTAGGATTTTCATTTTCCTTTGGTTTCTCATTGTTTGGAGTTTCTTCCTTAGGCTTTTCATTCTCCTTTGGTTGTTCGTTATTTGGAGTTTCTGCCTTAGGTTGTTCATTCTCCTTTGGAACTTCTTTATTTGGAGTTTCTGCCTTAGGCTGTTCTTTTTCTTTTGGAACTTCCTTATTTGGAACTTCTGCCTTTGGCTCTTCTTTTTTATCAATTTCAGGTTGCTTAGTATTATTTTCTAAGCTTATATCTGCCTTATTGTTTGATTCTGAAGTATTTTTATTTTCTTGAGTTTTATTCTCTTGAGCTTTGTTCTCTTGAGTTTTATTCTCTTCTATTTTCTTATCTTCAGTC
The DNA here is from genome assembly GCA_937925515.1 of uncultured Lachnoanaerobaculum sp. Classification (GTDB taxonomy): domain Bacteria; phylum Bacillota; class Clostridia; order Lachnospirales; family Lachnospiraceae; genus CALALP01. Next base: position 12,692 of record CALALP010000091.1, read on the forward strand.
TTATTCTCTTCAGTTTTCTTGTTCTCAGTTTGCTCTGTTTTTTGAGTTATACTTGAACTGCCTGAATTTGAATTACTTTTTGAATAAGTAGAACCTCCACCTGAGGAAGAGCCACCTCCTCCACCTCCACCGGATCTAGTTGAACCTGTGGTTTTAGTTCCACCTGTTTTTGCACCCTTATCTGTTTCGGGTTTATTTTCAGGTTTTATTATTGAAGAAATGCCTTTTTTGGCCACATAAACAGGCTTATCATCTTCAAGATATCTTCCGTCTTTATCTACTTTAAAACCGTCCGGAGTTGTTGTATCTGTATAAAGTTTACCAAGAGTTGCAGCGTCGGTAGTTTCAAAATAATAGCAATAGCCGTCAATCCACTGCCAACCTGTAAGTAATGCTCCTGTATTACCTTCTTGAGTGTCTAAGAAATACCACTGCCCATCAGGCGACTTAAGCCAACCTGTTTTCATAAGATTGGTTGTTTCATCAATGTAATAATATCCATTTGGTGTTTTTACCCAACCCTTTGCTTGACTTTTATCATCATTGATATAAGTCCAATCACTACCTACCTTATTCCAAGTTCCAGCATAAGCAAGACTTGAATTTGCAAGCATCGCTATTGAAAGAATACTTGCACCTAATTTAAACATTTTTCTTTTCATTTTCCTCCTATGTGTAACCTTTAATTTATTTGCTGACTTTACTAAGATAATAGTCATACCCATAGGTATCATACACATGTATATTAATTAGCATAGCCTAACTTCTGTAGTATAAAATCAATTCAAGTATTTTACAATTCAATTTTTAATCCTAAATATTTGATTTTCTTAACAAGTTATAAAAAACCGGCTTAAAATCAATACCCAAAGCTTAATTTTGAATTGTTTTATTTTTAATACAATCTGTTAAAGTAATTAATTTATTATTAAGTTGATAGAATTGGGATATTTTTTGCGAATATTAAGTAAGGAGGTAAAATGATGATAGACGACACAAACTTTATTCAACAGCTTGTTGCTAAAAATGAAGATGCTCTCGAATATGTTATAAAGAAATATAAAAAGATAGTAAGCTCAGTAATTGACAAGTATCTTAATCTAATTCCAAGTTATAAAGAGGACTGTATAAATGATGTATTTTTTGCTGTTTGGGAAAATGCAGATACCTATGATTCCTCAAAAAATACCTTTGCAAATTGGATATGTGGTGTTGCAAGGATAAAATCACTTGATTATCAGCGAAAATTTACAAAGTTACTATTTGAAAGCTCCATATATGAGGAAAACATTTTCAATAATCTAAAAGTTAATGATATTTACGAAGTATTTGAAAAGACATTTTCAAAAGAAACTGAACAAATGTTATCTTGCCTTTCTCCAAAAGATAGAGAGTTATTTATAAAGCTCTATGTTAATGGAGAAACATTTGAAGAAATCAGTTGTAATATGGGAGTTTCAAAAAGTGTGCTATATAACCGACTTTCGAGAGCAAAAAAAGCAATTAGAAATTTAACATAGGAGGTAATTATGGATAAGAAAATATTTGAATTATTAAATGAAATTGACAATCAAGTCGCTCAGTATGAAGATGTACAAGATACAAAAAAAGAAGATATACAAAAAATAAAAAAGCATAAAAATAAATTTTTAAGACCTATATTTACTATATCAACAGCAGCTTGTCTTACCTTATTTGCTCTTGGCTTTCTACCTCAAACAAGAAAGGTTGTATATGCCAAAGTAGAGGAAATAAGCTTTGAACTCTCAAAACTTTTAGGCCTAAATAAGGACATAAGCAGTTATACTGATATAGTCAACAAATCTATTACAAAAGACGGTGTTACTATAAACATAAAAGAAATAATGGTAGATGAAGAAACTTTAACAGTGGAATATAAAATAGTATCTGATAAGGAAATTGATGAAAATAAACCCTTATCTTTTCCTTTTGATTTATTCATAAACAATGAAGAAATACCAATAAGCTCTACCGGAGAAATTAAATACATTGATGCACATAATGAACTGGAAATACACACAATATATGTCCCTAATATTGAAACATCAAATAAACTTGATATTGAATTTGCATTTTCTAAATGGGTAGCAAAAAATAAAACAGAAGAATTTGGAAGAATAAACTTTACTACTACTAAAAAAGAACTTTCACATTTAACCAAAAATGTAGAAATTAATAAATCATTTACACTTCCTGACAATACAGTTGTAACTCTAAAGAAATTTACAGATAGTGGTATATCAAACAGAATCTATATGACTGCTACAAGAGATTTGTTGGAACTACCGTCGTATGAACTTGCACTTACCGGAAAAGATAACTTAGGTAACAACCTATACTTTGAACTAGACTTTTTCTATGATACTAAAGGCTTTTTCAGTTTCTCCGGATATACTGAAGAAATCGGCTCTGACATATTTATATATAAAGATACTGATTTTTATCTTAATAATTTAATTGATGAAAACACAAGTTCTATTACTTTACAACTACATGCTTTTTCAACTGAAGACTACTCTAAAGATTTAACTATTGGAGAGCCATTTACAATTAATTTAAAGTAAAAAAAGCCCAAGAAATTTAGATATTTATTTTATATATAGTTTTAGGACTGTTGCAAAATATATGTACAAATATAAAGTATCACTATTTGATTAGGGGAGTGTCGCAAAATGGCTATCCATATATCTTTTTGTTTTCCAATGGATAACACAAAGATAGTAATATTCGTAAAATTAATTGGGGCTGTCGCAAAATTAACTTTTTAGTTAGCTTAGCGACAGCCTCACTTTATAAAATCATAAAAAGTGAGGTTAGAGTCTGTTTTACAGAATCTTTCCTCACTTTTTGCGTACCTTAA
>CALALP010000092.1 GCA_937925515.1 uncultured Lachnoanaerobaculum sp.
GTACCAGTTATTATCACTTTCGCTTAATAACCAGCCCTTTTCCATTCTTCCAAAGTAACCGTCATGCTTTTCTGAGAGATAATACCAAGCATTTGCAGTGGTATCATAGAACCAACCACTTCTCATTACTCCATTATCATCAAAGAAGTACCAATCACGAGCTGTTTGACCATTACTTTGATATGTAAGGATATTCCAACCCTTTACTTCTGTTCCTGAGTTAAGTCTAAATACCCACTTGTGAGTACTTGCATCTGTAAGTTCCCAGTTTCCGTCAGTTCCTACAATATAAGCTCTTGTTGTGGAATTAGTTTTAGCTGTCTTTTGGGTTAAGATGTTGGCTGAACCGCCACCTCCACCACCACCGGAGCCTCCACCGTTTCCACCACCATTGTTATTGCCACCATTATATTGGAGGTTATCCATAACGGCTTTAAGTGATGCGAGTGCAGCTGCAAGTTCACTTGTAGATGCCTTTCTAGGAGAAGTTTTCTCTAAAACTGCCTTAACTCTGTTAAGTGCATCTCTAAGTGCTGCCCTACTTGCGTCTTTTAATCTGTTACCTGAAACAAGACTTTCTGCTTGTCTTACTGCATCTTCAAGTTCTCTCTTAGCATCAGCTCTTTCACTGGCGTCTGTAGCATAGTATAGATAAAGAGTTGTATCTGCTGTTACTGCAAGATTAACATCAAAGTCTGTATAGCTATCTCTTGTGGTACTAAGACCTTTATAAGAATGAGTTATACCTTGTGCGTCTGTGTAATCAGCAACTATTGAACCCTCATAGCTTGAACGATGTTGTCCAACTGTTTCCATACTGAACATATCTATTTCAGTTACAAGGTTACCGTTTCTTGAGTCATAAATCTTTACCTTTACAGGTGTAGCATCTTTGTAACCAAATGCGTAATATCCGTCATTTTGTAAGTTTACATCAAAACTTCCTTGATAGTCTAATGAACGTAAATCTGTCTGAATAAGTGAATTAGCATCACTTACACCATTGGTTGCAATATCTACACTAAAGAATCTATAATCTCTTGAACTTAGTAATGCTCCTGTTTCAACATTTGCAAGTAAATCGCCTACATTTCCTGTATATAAATCCCAGTTATGAGTTACAGGGTCTTCTTTAAGAACTTGTACATGAAGTAACCAACTTCCTTTGTACTGACTATCAATCTCTGAATCAATGTTAGCCTTTACAGCAGCCGGAAGAGGACTCTTTGTAATCTTAATCTTATAACTTCCTGCCTCTTGTATATCAGGATTTACTACACCTACTGCCCTTTGTGGACTCTCAGAAGTTGTATTGCTGTATTCAGCATTACTCCAAGATGCAGGTGTCTGATAAACAGGTTGTAATTTAAGACTATGTGCAGGCATTGTAAATACATAAGTATTACCTCTTACTCTAGCTACGCTAGGTGCTGCACCTACTACATTCCAATTTCCGAAGAAGTTACCATTTGCATCTGAACCTGCAGGTGTAATCTCAACTTGAGTTCCTGCTGCAAGTCCCTTAAGGTCGTTGAGTGTCTTAGTTACTCCACTAATCTTTACAGTTGGTTCTGCTCCATTTGGATAAACAACTGTAACATCAAAAGCTGTTGCTGCAAGTCCAAGATTTCCGGTATTTACTGAAAGTCCTCTTCCTGCATTTACAAGGTCAGCTGCAGAAGTTGTACTTCCACTTGGTCTAGCAACTATCTTGTAGTTCTTATTTGGATCAAGATTGTCAAATAAGAGAGGTGTTGTGGTAGAGCTTGGTGCTGCAAAATCATATACTGTATTTCCTGCATCATCTACAAGTGCATACTCTGTATTTGCTGCGATAGGGCTTACCATGATTCTTGCTTTTCCTCTATGTCCTGTTGTAGGATCTTCTACTACATTTGCATTGTTTGCCACAGGTACTGTAACATCTTTTGGATTTGCACTAACCTCTGACGGTACAAATGAAGAAACATCATCTCCTACATTGATATTTGCACCCGGATCAGCCTCATAAACTCTGTAAGCTCCGTCAGGTGATAAGAAGTTACCTCTGATACTTCCATTATCTCTAGCAACTATTGAAGAGGCAACAACTCCTACAACTTTTCCGTTGTTGTCAACTACTACATACTTCATAGCTGCAACAGGGTTTCTGTTGTTAATCTTAATCTCAGGTACTCCTGAGGCTGAAAGTTGACCCTCTGCGTCAGGATCATTTACAGTAGGTGCTCCTGTGTATGATGCTATTGCAAAGAATTTTGCTCCGTCGGCATATCCTACTAGGGAATCATTCATTGCAACAGGATTTCCGTTTTCGTCTTGCCATATTACATCATAGTCAGCAGGTTTAACTACTGTTGGGAAGAGTCCCTGTGAATCAATGTAATTAAAGTCTAAACTACCACCACTTGCAAGTGCGGCGGCTGTATTTACCTTAACATCAGCAGGATCCGGATAAACCTCAAATGCAAGGTTGGCATCATTATTTCCCTCTTTAAATACAAATGTCTTCCATAATGCCTCATCAGCTATAAACTTAGCCTTAATTCTGTAATTTCCGGAGGTCTTTGAAATAGTAACAGGCCAACTTTCCACCTTATTATTTCCAATATACCAACCGTCAAATACATAACCAAGTCCCGGAACTGTTATAGGAAGATCTGCTTGCTCTATTACTATATTATTGCTTGCATCAACTTCTTTTACAACAGCGTCGGTAGACGGACTGTATTGTCTTTGTGTACCATTATCCATTACTTCAAGCTGACCGTCGCCTACTGTATCTATAAGTAGTCTTCCGATAGCAGAAGTCTTAAATGTATACTTTACAGTAATCTCTATTGATTTTCCTAAAGTACCCATTTGACCATTAAAGAACTGATTTGTATTAGTTCTTGAAGTTACAAAATACTTACCGTCATCAGCTTGATAATCGGCTGCACCGTCAGTTATATTTGTTTCAATATTAGTTGTATACTGATCGAGTTCAGGTGCTTGTATTTGGAAATTCTCAAGTGGTTGAAGTTTTGCCTCAACTCCTGATGCTACCGTACTTCCACTTGGGAATATCTTGTAAAATGCTGACGGACTTCCTGAGTCATAAGCATTTTTAAAATCATTAGCCGGATTTGAGTCAGCTGCAAGTTTATCTGCAACTTTCTTTGTTATATTTTGACCTAAATCATCTACATACTTAACTCTTACATTAAGTGCATAATTTGGGTTAGGCACATAGTAATAGTGAAGCTGTAAGCCCATATTAGGCATGTTTCCTGATACTTTTCCTACATTAGCATTTGTAACATCAAGCTCTGTGGTATTTACAGTAAGTCCTGTATCAGTAGGATGAAGTAACTTATTTCCATTTACAGTTGCTTTATTACCAATAGCTGAACCGTCTGCATTTTTAAATACAGGCACAAAATCTGCATTTGTGTTAGGTGCTGCGATTGAAGTAGCCTTAGTAGAATCATATGCAAGTACATATCTTGGTACATCAGGAGCAGTAGCAGATATAGATGCCATATCAGGCTTTACTGCATTACCTGTAACAGCCTCTCCTGTGTAGAAACTTCCTCCCGGAACAAACTGAATATCAGGAACAGGTTTTTCTTGACCATTTGCCTGTAAGTAGTGATGAACTATTGTTAAAGGAAACTTAACAGTATTATCAATCTCATACTCATACTCAACCAATAAGTCCTTATTTACTACATCACCAGATACATAACCATTTACTTTTTTTATACCATAGTTGGCATATTTACCTGTCATACTTAGTGGAAGTGTAACTTCACTAGTAAATGTTCCTCCCGGAGCATAAAACTTAGTTGTTGGACTTCCGGAACTACGTTTAAATCCCGGAACATCTTTTGGTGTTACCTGAAACCCTGTAAGTACAAATTGCTCTAAATCATTATCATTTGCAAAAGTAAATCCACCTGTTACTCCTGGAAGAGTTGAGGAAAGTTTATGTCTTTGTCTTACCTTAAATTTTGTAGTACCATCAGATACAAATTTAGGATAATACCTTTCTTCAGCAGCCGGAAATCTATTTGGAAGTGTTTCCAGTTTAAATACTCCCATGTTTTCTGCCTCATTGCTGTACCACCCCTCTACTTTATAGCCTGGAAAGTTAAAGGTATGAGTACCAAATGTTCCAGTACCATTTGGTCTAAAAGGCATATAAAGCTTAGTGCCTGAAACAGGATAAGTAGTAGCATTATTATATGGTGCAGTAGAAGAAATTATACTTCCTGCTGTTCCTGAAACAGGAGCTAGTGTTTTATTCTCATAAGCTCCATATATTCCTAAATCAAAACTTACAGTACCAGCTGTTCCTCCTGTAATAGTTTCGGCTTTAGCCGGCAGAGCCGGTGCAAGCACAGTTGCAACCATGCTTGCAGCCAAAAGTGTTGCCACTCTTGATTTCATATTTCTTTTATTCATTAATTCCTCCTAATATCACTGAATCCATTCTCCGTTTGCATTTACCATGTATCCGTCCGGAGTTCTCTCGTTTGCATACATAGAACCTGCAGGGCGTGAATCGTTTCCTGTACTTAAATAGTACCATTTTCCGTTTAGCTGTATCCAACCTGTACTCATGTTACCATTTTGTGCATCAAGATAATACCACTTTCCGGAAGAATTATCATAGTACCAACCTCTTGTCATCTTACCCATATCTTTTCCGTCTGTCGGATTTAGGAAGAACCAAGAGTTTGTTTCATCATCATGATACCAGCCTGTTATAAGACTTGCTTGGTTATCAAATCTATACCATTCACTTACAACCTGACCATTACCGTCTGAAACATCAATTCTTGCCCACCTGTTGTTAAGAGGTAAACCACCATTGAGTGTAAATGACCAACGTTTTGTGATAGGATTGATAGTCCAACTTCCGTCAGCACCAAGCGTAAAGGTTATCTGTGGCTTTCCTGAAAGTGGCATATTCTTATAACGTGTACCTTCAAGAGGGGTTCTTGAACCACCTCCACCACCAGAACCCGGTGAACCTGTACCACCACCTGAGCGTCCACCTGTTCTTGCATTTACTCTACCTTCACGTTCTGCTACAAGTTGATTCATTCTATCAATTATTCTTTGAAGTGCATCTATTGCTGCTTGAAGTTCAGGATAGTTAGCCATTCTTAATGGATCTATTCCATTTTCAAGTCTGCCTCTTACTCTATCTAAAACGTTTTGTGCATCTGCTATTGCCTGATTTAGTTCATTTACTTCATCACTAAATAGATATGGACTAAGTGCTAAATCTTTTGCTACAGGAATAAGGTTTGTTAAATCAACTCTTGCCTTATCTACTGCCGGCTTATTGTTACTATAATATGCAAAGATACTAGCAGTCTTTGTAACTTCAGCACTTGGATCAAATACGCTTATGTTAGCAGGCATATCTTTCTTTGACCAGTTTACATAGGTATGTGTAGTTCCGAGTATATCGTCAAATGAACTCTTTATTGTGCCTGCTGTAGCACCGTCTGCATAAGCAGTAACTACACTATAATCACTTGCATATTCTGAAGAATCAACCGTGCCTTTCTTTCTTACCTTAATTTTCTTAAAGAAGTTCTTGCTTGTATCTCCAAGATGTAAGTGATCCTTAGACGGATTATTGTCTATAAAGTAAAGCTTAAATGTCTTAGCATATACAAGTACATAAGTATGATTTAAGTTACCGTCAAATGATAGAAGTCCTGCATTGTTCTCAACATCTTCTGTAAATGTAAGCTGTGTAGCAGTTGTTGGATTAACCTTGTTCCAATGATTATCTACATTTGAACCAAGATCCCATACTTCATAATCAAGCATATCTGCGTCTTGACTTGGAAGTTGAACTACTACCTTAAGTGTAGCATTTGAAGGAGATGCATTTTGTACAAGTCTTCCGTCTACATAACGCTCTTCCTTTACATCAAGTGCATAGGCACTTGTAAATGCGTCAGGATAACGACTCCATACATTAGTACCTGTTGAAGAATTCTTAACTGCCATTTCTTCATTTGCCTTAGAGTTTCTCTTGTTAAAGAGTACCTTATATCTAACATCTGCTCCGTTTACATTGATAAGGCTCTTATCAGTTGGATTTGCGAGGTCATTTTCTATTGCACTTATCTGTTCAGGATTAAGTGAGAATTCTCCCTCAGCTGCACTTCCACCTGCTCCTTGCTCTACCGGAGCTATTTTTTGTCCGAAAGCATCTACCGGAGCTATATCATAAACAGCATTGAAGATTACATTGCCCATAGCAATCTTACCACTATAATCAGACTCTGTTATCTTTGCTGTAACTCCCGGAATTCTTCCGTTCATTATAGTCCAATACTTAAAGGCATGTCCTTGTGAATCTGTTGGATCGGCATGTATAGTGAACTCTGAATTAGCCTTTGCTTGATTATAAGAATTTGCATTTACTGCCTCAGTACCTACTGTTCTTACTACGGCTATATTACTTCCTACACCATTGGTTCTAGTTTCAATGATATATTTTGGAGCCTCTACCATATCTCCGGGGTTTGCAACTACTGCAACTCCTGCATCTATGTTTCCAAGAGGTGTTTCACTTGAATTGCCTTTCTTTCTTGCTACTACTGTGTAAGTTTCTCCCGGATCAAGATCGTTAAATGTAACTGTGCTTGGATTACTTCCGACAGGTGTCATCCAACCATTATTTGAACCCGGATAATTTACTACATTTCCCTTAGAGTCAATAAGTGCATAATCAGCGTCAGGATCTGCCGGATTAACTACTATTTGAGCTCTTTCAGGATTGGTAGGATCTACTCCTACATTCTTATTATCTCCTATTGCAGGAATTGTAACCGGCTTAGGAGCTGAAACGCCTGAACCTGTAATTGAAGTTTCAGGTGAACCTACAGTTGCTTGTGTATCAGGTGTTCCCTCGAGTACTCTATAAGTTCTTCCCGGAACTAAGTTAGGGAATACTACATTGCTACCGTCAGCAGGTCCTTCTGCTACTCCTACTATGTTGCCCTCAGGGTCAACTACTACATATTTATTTCCAGGTGTTGAACCTGTTACTGTAACTGTACCACTACCATTTGGTGCGATAGTTCCTGTTGCTCCAAATGCACCCGGATCAAGACCCCATACTGCATTTACTTTACCAAAGTTTGCTTTGTATGTTCCTGTTACAACTCTATCAGAACCATTTACTGAACTACCTGCCGGATTAGACCAGTTCTTTAACTCGTAGTTTGCAGTAGGTACTGTTGCAGGAGGTGTTACTTGAGACCATAATACATCATTCTTAAGATGTTGTGGATTTCCTCCAGGTACATTGCTACCTGTTGGATTAACATTACCCTTAGCTGCATCAGAAGTTGTAAAGTTTAAATCTACCCAATAAGCAGGATCTTCTACAAACTTAGCATAAAGTGTCATTCCTGCATTGTTAAATGTATCTGTATCATTTACTTTCATAGTTCCTGCTGCGTCTTTATACCAACCGTCAAACTTGTAGAATGGTTGTTCAAGTGCATTTACTGCCGGAACTTGGTTCTTATTCTTTAACTTCAAGAAAGTAGTTGCTGTTTCAGCCGCTCCTGCTGAACCGTTATCTACAAGATATGGTGCAGTAGTGCTGCCAACTATAACTCCCTTATCATAAGGGGCATTTGCAACTGCAAAGGTTATATTGCTCCAAAGTGAAGGATCTCTATCCATAACATAGTTAAGGTTAAGATTTGCATTTGGCATGTTACCATTATATGAACCGTCTGCTCCAAATGTTCCTGATGTAGGGTCATCGCTACTTTGTGTTTGGTTAAATAAGTATCCATATATTACAGGTGCTGACTTTGTAATAGGTACAAGTGCAGCTGATGAGTTTGAAGTTCTCTTTATTACTTCATTATCTGTACTATCTTTAAATGTAGAATAAATAAAGTAATCTCCAACAGGTGCATAAATATACTCTATTGTAAGAGGTTGGTTAGGCATATATCCGTTAAATACAAAGTTTGAATCAAAATCAGGATCTGACGGATCTGATTTAAAATCATCTGTTCCAACAAGTCTTACAGGATTTGCTGCAACTGTTGTGCTTAAGTTTCCTGTCTTACCTGCTGTGATTGTAGCACTTGTTGTCTTAAAGTCAGTAGGAGGTGCAGGATTTATAGTTAAAATCTGCTCTACTGTTCTATTTAAGGTTGAAGTATTAAGTACAGTACCGTCGCTCTTCTTATGAATAACTGTAAGAGGGAAAGTCTGACTAGGATCTACTGCATACTTATAAGTAACTACAAAGTCCTCAGGCTTAACCTTTACTGAATATTGATATCCATTTGACGGATCAAACTTAGTTGTTCCTGTCCAAGCCTCTTGTGCAGGAACTTCAGTACTTGCCGCACCACTTAACTTATATCCCGGTACTTGTGAAGATGAAACCGGAGATGTTACAAGTGGAGCCGCATCAAATCTTTGCTCTACAATCTTTTGATCTGTAATTGTTGCAAGATTTCTTTGTAATCTTGTACCTAAACTTGTATGTACAACTTGCATGTTATATGGAGTTGTACTAGGTTGCCAAGTTGCAAAGTAATGATAATTTCTTTCATTTACTACTAATGGAAGTCCTGTACCAATCATACCGGCAGCTGCAGGATTATAAAGTGATGTATTATCAAGTGTATCTCCGTCAGCTGTATCATACCTATTATTTCCGGCTGTTTGACCTGTTGGTACATGGTCTATAAATGGTGTCCAACCCTTAAAGTCATATCCAAGTCTTGTAGGAGTTGGAAGTGCAAGTGTTGAGGCTGCACCTGTTGCATTTTCTGTAAGTGGTGCAATATCAGCTCCACCCTTTGTATCAAAGTAATAAGCTGCATTTAACTTCTTATACTTATAAGTAATCATGATAGGGCTATTCGGCATAGTTCCTGTAATCTGTACTTGTGCATTATTAAAAGCTGTATCAGCTCCTGCTGAAATAGCATCTGTAGCCGGTGTAAACTCAACTCCTGACGGTCTAAAGCCGTTGTCTGCCGCTACCCAGTTCACACCACTAATCTGAGGTTGAATTGCCTCAAAACCTGCAGGTGTACCTGATGTAACCAAGCTAAGATTTATACTATCACCTACTAGCTTTTCAATCTCCTTAGCATCTGCAAGAGCAACTCCATTTGCCTCATTTATAAACCTAAGTGTAAGTTTCTTAGACTCTGCTGTTAAGATGATAGGATCTGAAGATTCGGTAGTTCCTCCCGGTATCTTAGTATCATCATCTCTCATAGAGATAGTGTTTCCGTCAAGGTCATTGGTAAAGTTAGCTGTTGAGTAATTGTAAATAGTATCCCCCGGCATACCGTCAGCTATAATATCCTTTACCTCAGTTGGACCGGCAGGATTGTCAATACTTACTCCAATCTTTGAATCTGAGCCTAAAGCACCCTTAACTCTTACCCTAGTATTTTTTGCAAGTCTAAGGTTTGCCGCTTTATTTGCCGCATTAGTATTGCCGTCTATCTTTACAGTATTATTAACTGTAAAACCATAAACTGCATTTGCAGCAGCTGACTCATCATTCTGGTCATATTTTTTAGTTCCTCTAGTTTGCATATTTGCAGGGTCTGTTTTACCATTAAATCTAACTGCAGGTCCTTTTACAGATTTATTACCTGTAATAGTACCATTGTTCATATCTATCTTAGAGTTAGCTCCACTTACATCAATCGCACTTGCAAGGTCTGCATTAGAATGATCTGCCTTTTCTACAATAGTGTTTCCTGTAAGAACTGAACCTACTCTAGTAGCAATAGTACCGTCATCTACCTTTACGATAGTTCCCTCAGTGTCAGTACCTGTTGCATTTACTGTTACATTTGTAAATGTAAGACTAGCACCACCTGTAACCTTAAACATATCTCCCTTAAAGTTAGCTGCTCTAGTGATAGTCATATTATCTCCACTATAAGCTGTTGGAGGTGTAATTGCAGTATTCTCTCCATAATAATAGTAACCTGAAAGGTTATAATTAGCATTATTTGGTATTACAAAGTCAGTAGTTTCAATAGTAAGACTTATATCACTATCTATTGTTACAGTACTATCCATAGGTACATCATCCATAAGATAGATATAAGCTTTCTTAGTTCCGGCAGCCTTAATTCCTGCTACTGCCTCAGCTATACTACCGTAAGGTTTAGCTATAAAACCTGTACCACCTGTTGCACCATTCTTTACATAGTAAACAGACGGTTTCATAGAAAGTGCAAATCTGGTAGTCTTAGTTTCATGAGCATTTAACTGAAAATATGCTGAAAATCCACCTGCTGAGTCAAAGCCACCCTGTAACATTGCAGGTGCTTTTGCAAATACCCATTGATTGTGGGTAACTCCACCTGTTGAACCATACTGCCCTGCCCATGCTCTATTCTCTGAATGGTCATTAGTATCTCTTTTTTGCATACCTGCATTTATACCTGCATATGTTGCTGTATTAGGTGTATATGCAATTACATCAAAGTTTGTAAACTGATATGTACCACCACCATTTGCTATCATATGCAAACCTTCAAAGGTATTGCCTGCTCCGTCTTGCTCAGTAACTATAATAGGACAAGCATCTTGATTATAAACCATTGTATCTGTTTCATGCCCTATATTAAAATCAGTAGCATTATTTGAGTCATTAAATACTGTATACTCAAGTATTATAAATCTACCGTCAGAAGATGTCTTATACTCCTGCCTTACCTCCACATTACCTGTACTGTCAGGTTTAGCAATAGTAGTAACTTGACCATTTAACTTAGCTGTTTGGTTAAAATTTGTAGGTGCAACAGAAGGGCCAGTAGCACTTGAAACACCTGCAGCACTAGAAGAACTATATGTAGGCAAAGGATCTACTCTATCTGTTCCATTATTTACAGCCGGCTGACCGGGTAGAACTGCCCCCGGTGCAAGCGAATCACTTATTTTTCCAACTCTATATGGTTTACCAAAAGCATAGTAAGCTGAAAACCAGTTATTACTATATGAAGTTCTTAATGTAGGAACAGCAATTGGATTTCCTTTATTTGCATCAGTTGGATAATAACCCTTAGTAACATTATTTTTGTGTGCATCATCTACAATAGCTGCTATATTAAAGGTATAATGTGCTGTACCTCCATTTGTACCTAAGTGGTTACTTGCATCACCATAGACTAAAGCTGATGCATCAGAGCCTATATACTGATAACCACTATAATTTGGTTGTCCTGAAAGATAGGTATTCTCATCTAGCTCTGTTGCATGTGCAACTATACCACCAAGATTTGGTAGCCCACTCACTGTAAGTGCAAGTGCGAGAGTAAATGCCCCTATCTTTTTTATTGCGTTTTTATATCTCTTTATCTTCACATTGCCTCCTAATATGTTGTATCGTAAGCGATATTAAAGCCGTTACTTTCAGCACCTGTATTCTTTTCGATAACACCTGTAAATCTGTTATCCTTATCTAAGCTGCTGTCATAGGTGTAGAACTTGCCGTCTTTCCACCTTGGCTTTTCGCCTGAATCAACTCTTGCGTAAAACTTATCATCTTTTATAAGTATGAAGTAACCCTCATTGTCTTGAATAATTCTCTTCTTACCCTTAACAACTCTTCCAAGAACATCAACTACAACATAAGTATCATCTCCATATCTAGTGTCTTTTACACTTGCATATCCGATTTCACTATCAGCATCAAGTCTTAAACCATTGTAGTAATACGCATTATTTTTACGTTCAAGTGTATAGCCATTTCCATAAGCCACACCGTTTGGTCTAAAGCCCATGTGAGCCTCGCCGTCTTTAAGTATTACTTTTATATCCTCTCCTGTTTTCATAGAGCCGTCATTTAACTCATCTGTTCCAAAGAGATATAACTTTGCTCCCTTTTGTTGAAGTGGGAATAAAAGACTTCCGACTGTAGTACCCTCATGTCTACCAACTAGAAAATCTGATTTTTCAAAAGCATCTATATCATATTGCTTTCCATAACTTCCGTCAGGTTTCATAACAACAAAAGCTGTAAGCATTCTTCCCTTATTATCAAAGGCATACTTTCTTCCAAGTACATCTACTATCTTGCTTTGATATACTTTTCCGTCTTTTCTGGTTCTAAACCAAGAGAATTCTTGATTGTGATAATCCTCTGAGTCTAGTGTTTCATTTGGGACTGCAAATGTCCAATAATCACCCTTTTGTGCTCCGTCATTGTCGGTTGAACCATACCTCACAGTTGCATTTGAATTAGTTCCAACTTGGCTTGGGTTGGTTAATGCAAGTCCAGGAATTACTGCTCCATATTCATCAAATGAATAATTTGCTCCATTGATTTCTTTTAACTTTGGAGCTGTGGTATCTTTTGCTTTTACCTTTTTGCCCTTACTGTCGAAGTAGAGCCATATCTCATTATATTCATTATAACTTCTTTGTGAAAGCTCACTTGTAACTCCATGTTCGCCTACATCAGTGTATAAAAGCCACTGGTCTGAATATAATGCTCCGTCTTCTCCTGCGTAATACACGGCATTTAAGAATTTATATCCCTCGCTGTCATCAACTACCTCTCCTGTTTCTGTTAAGAAACCTGTTTTTAGTTTTCCGTCAGCATCAAATATATACTGTTTTCCGTCTATTACTTTCGGTGCTACTCTATCACCTTTGCCTCTAAGAGCCTTTCCGGTTGAATCAAAATAATACCATGTCTTATTACCTGTTGACTCGTCATCAATAAATGAAACCCATTTATCTTTAACCATTTTTCCGGTTTCATCTACATAATAAAGATGATCATTATCTTCAACCAGTGTGTCTGAAAGTGTCTTTTCATCACTTCCAAGGTAATACCAATCATCTCCTGAAGTAACCCATGTATTTGAGGCATAAGTTCCGTCAGCCTTTTGGTACTTCCATGCACCGTCAGTTTCCTCCCAACCTGCCGCGTAGGAAACTTTGGTAAGTGCAAATAGCATAAATGCAGCTACCACACTTGTTTTTAAAAGTTTGTTTTTGAACATAAAACCTTTCCTTTCTTAATTTTGACATAACAATGAACTATTTTTACACTCCTAATTTTTACAAAACACCTCCTTAATCGTAATCTAAACTATTAAGCTATACTAAAAATTTACTAAATTTAATTTAATCTTAAAATAAGTAAAATAAGAGTAGTAGCTTAAATTTTAAAAAGTATCGGGAAATTTAAAATAGATAGATGTCTTAATATTCCTAAAAGTAACCCTTTAAAAAATTAATATTTATTAATTTCACACTATAAGAACTAATAATCTTTCCTAATATGTGATTGGTTACTTTATTTAGATAAGAATAAATCTTATCTAGGAATTTCTCATTACTTAAAACATTTTTTCTTTTTTAATGCAAGATAATCTTTAGAATTTTGCGTTTATTTTATAGATTGATTGCATTCCCATATACTCTCTTAATCATTAAGCTAATTTAATACAAACCTAATAATCTTGAACTAATTATATATCAACTATTACAATTTTTCAATATTATGAATTCTTAAGTCGTGTAGAATTTTACTTATTTATAAAATATTATTTATATATTTTCACTAGATGGTAAATTAAAGACTTATAGAAAATATATAAATAATTTTGTGTTTTATGCTTTTTATAGTATAACTTTTGATAAATACTATTTTTTAATTCAACATTCGCAAATAAAAATGTCTATTTACAGAGATTGAACAAAAAAGAAATGTTGTATTAACAGATTCTAAACAAGGAAACAAGAAATGAGGTATTTTGCCGATAAAATATTAAATTATTGGTTTATATATACCTTAAATTAATATAAAAGTACCTAAAAGATAAGAAATAAAATTTCTATAAATCATGCTAAGTAATCTGTTGACTTCTTACAGGGATATTGGTACATTAAGTTTAAAACATTAGGAAGTACTGTTGTAAAGCTCTTGAATTGAGTAAGGTGTATTATGAAAAATGTCGAGGCAATCGAAGATGCTCGTTTACAAAGAAATTTATACGGTTCTTATAAAACAGCCGAAGAGGCTATAAAAGCTATGTTTGAAGAATAGTTATATATTAAAAAAGCCAAGCATCCACTAGCAAGGACTACTTGGCTTTTTCCCCCTAAAATTTATTTCAATTCTATCTCTACAACAGTATCTATCTCATCAGGAAGTGGATAACAGTCAGAGGCTTTGCTGTCAAAGAAAAAGAATGCATGTTCACTGTACTCTTTTAAATTCCAATAATTAGTAAGTAAAATCTCAGAATTATCTTTTAAAAGCCTTAACTTCTTAATCTTCCCTGCCATATTATTTAAGCATATAGCTCCGACTTGTTCTTCCATTACATGGGCATATAAAAACTTTCCTCTTTGAGTAAATCTTCCCCATTCAGGCTTAGGAAATTCAGATAAACCACAACCTGTTATACTCTTTTCATTGTACTTCATCCACTCTCCTACTTCCTCTAAAATCTCAACTGATTCTTTTGGAATTTCGCCTGCTGCATTTGGCCCTACATTTAAAATAAGATTTCCGTTTTTACTTACACATTCTACCAACATACGAATTACAAGTTTTGCAGATTTAAAATGTTTATCATGTGCATGATATGCCCAGTTATTATTTAAGGTAATGCATGCCTCCCAAGGAATAGGATTGCCTGCCTCATCTCGTATTCCCTCAGGTGGTATCATCTGCTCAGGAGAGGCAAAATCCCCTGCATAAGAACTTGGATTAAGACTTCTTATTGTGCCTGCATATTCTGCACTTCCCTCAAGTCTATTATCACAAATAATATCAGGTTGATAAGTTCTAACCATTTCCATAAGTTCTTTTGCTTTCCACTTTTCGCATCTCATATCTGCATAAGAAAAGTCAAACCACATTAAATCAAGTTTACCATAAGAAGTTACTAATTCTTTTACCTGTGCATGCATAAACTCTAGGTATCTATTAAAGTTATGTTTTTTGTCCTTATATTCTTCATCGTCCCTCATAGGGTGATGTAAGTCGCCATAATGAGGGAAATCTTCATGTCGCCAGTCTATTATAGAAAAGTAGAGTCCTACCTTAATTCCCTCAGCTCTAAAAGCCTCTAAAAATTCCTTTACAAGATCTCTTTTGCAAGGAGCATTCATTGAATTAAAATCTGATACTTTGCTATCATAAAGGCAAAAGCCGTCATGATGTTTTGCTGTAAGCACTGCATACTTCATTCCTGCTTTTTTTGCTAATTTTGCCCATTCTTTAGGATTATAATTTTTTGCATAGAACTCATTGATAAAGCCGTCATAGTCTTCTTTTTTTATGCGTTCTACACTTCTTACCCATTCTCCTCTAGCAGGTATGGAATATATCCCCCAATGAATAAACATTCCAAACCTCGCATCAGTATACCATTTTGTTCTTCTATTTCTATCTATAATATTTTGATTCAATTTCGTCCTCCTATTAAATTGACTATTTATTTACAACAACCATAGTACTAAGTACTTATTATCAATACAAAAAAATTATATTTATTCATTATTATGTGGGATTTGTCCCCCTACGGGGGACAAATCC
>CALALP010000093.1 GCA_937925515.1 uncultured Lachnoanaerobaculum sp.
CTGCTGTTTTACTGTTATATACATTCTTCTTTCACCCCCTTTCCTACATTTATTATACTATATTTTTTATTATTTAAGAACTTAATACCCTCTTCATCTCACCACTTGTAGAAGTGGGAGTATTCTGCAAGGATTTGATAAAACTAAATGCGTCATAAATTTGTCCGTCAAAGAAAATATTTTGCTTTACCTCCTTATTAGCATCAATATAATTAAATATTTCCTCTAATTTTTTATCTGCTTCTAATTGTTTTAACTCAATTCTATCAAGGCGAGCAAACATTTCTTTGTTAGAAATCAAGAAATTACGCATTTCAACAAAAGAATTCATTATTTTGATACTTACTTCAACTGCAATATCGCTTTTAAGTACAGCTGAAAGCATTGCAATTCCTTGTTCAGTAAAAACATAAGGCATATATCGTCTACCACCATGTGTATTACTTTCACTTGAGATCACAATTTGTGACCTCAAATTTTTAAATTCTTCTTCTGTTAATTGAAAATGAAAATATTCAGGGAATCTATTTAAATTCCTTTTAACTGCTTGATTAAAAACTCTCGTTTCTACTTGATACAATTTTGCTAAATCACTATCAACCATTACCTGCTTACCTCTAAAGGTATAAATCATATTTTGTATATTTTTATCTTCAGCAATAATGATACTATTATCTTCTGCCATAGACACCTCCATATAAATCTTACATTAGTTATTATATCTAAAATTAATGATGGTTATAAACCTTCTAAAGCCTTAAAAAAAATATCATTCAAACATTCCCAATCTTTCCTCTTATCTTCTACAATCCCCTTTGCATAAGTGCCTTGTAGCTCTAATTCCTTAGTGATAAAATTTTATATAATTGGAATCTTTAATCCCTTTTCTTTCTCATCACTCTTTTTCTTAATCTCTAGCAATTTATCAATTTAATTACACAGTTCTGTCGGCATATCTAACTGCATTAGCTCATCAAACAAAACAGGTGGTGGACAATTATATTTTTGTATATACTTTCCTGCGAGAAGTGGTCTTAAAGCATAAAAATATTTCTTATACCTCACAAACTCATCTTGTAAATATTGCTGATAGGTATTATTTGCAATGCTATAATAATGATAAGCTGCTGCTTTCACAGAAAAATATTTTTTTGACTTTTCATATATTTCTTTCCATAGCTTAGTTGTTTTATATACGATTGGAGAATTTCCCCATTCAAATAGTGTAGCATTTCCCCTATAAAATTGTTCCAATGCCTTTTTTAAGTCCCAACCATTTATATCTAATACTTCATCAAGTTGCCATTCTATGAAATCATTTGGTTCATTTAGTTTTAGATAATCCTCTTTATTTCTAATGTAAATAAACCTAACATCATAATCACTATCCGGTGAGGCAAATCCCCAAGCACGACTTCCTGATTCTACTGCATATAGTATTCTTACATTTTCCTTTTTCTCAATGTCTAATAATTTTTGTTCTATATCTTTTATAATATCGCACATTAATAATCTCCCTCTATTACCTTTCTATTAACACACTCAACAAAATCTTCTACCTTTTTCATATCCGGATTATCAGGTAATATACTATCCTTTGTGGCTTTCTTAAGTCGCAACTCATAATCAGCAAGTATCCTATAAAACTCATCATTATATGTCTTATCTTCACGCTGAAAATAGCCATTCCTTATCAAGTAATTCCTGCCCTAATTTAGTCTTTATCAAATAATCATTTTCATTAAGCCCTAAAATCTCACAAGTATTAGGATTACATTCAAGCAACAACTTAACTATCTTATTAAAAGAATAAATTACTGTATCCGTATTTACATCTTCATACTGCTCAAAATTAGTCAAACCAATAAGGTCAGATACCATGTTTAATGTAATTCCCCTAAAGTCAATATCACTATTTTGATTACTTGTCCCATAGGCAAAACTTCCACCTAGCCCTAATAGAATGATTCGTTTTCCTAATCTCTCATTTTCTCTAAGAAAATCATATTTGCTTGTATTCATTAGTTGTTTGAAATCTATCATATTCCTCCATTGAATTGTATATAGTAAATTAATAATTAAGTTAAACAAAAAAACTCTTAACCTTCTATAATTGGGCTATATACATTTTCAAACTCAATAAGTAAATTTAATAATCTTTCATCTAAAAATGTTAATGCCTGCTTTCTTATTTCCTTTGGAATACCATAATAAGCCTCTGCAATGCCACCACAAATTGCTGCAAGCGTATCACTATCTCCTCCGATTGAAATTGCATTTCTTATTGCATCTTCAAATCCTGTTGACTCAAAAAATGCTCGTAATGCCTGAGGTACTGTTTCTTGGCATGTTTCATTAAACTTATAAGTATCTCTAATTTCATCTAAAGTAAAATTCATTGGATAATAATTCTTATCAATATAATCCATAATTTCAGATATACTTTTTCCGTTTCTAGCTAAGTATATACAAACTGCTGTCGCCTCAGCTCCCTTAATCCCCTCAGGGTGGTTATGACTTACCTCAGTAACTAATTTGGATAATTTCTTCACTTCATCAAGACTATTTGCCATAAATCCAACTGCACTGACTCTCATAGCAGCACCATTACCATAACTATTATATGGTTTAGGATTTTCTGAAAATATCCAATTAATGAAACTCATTCCATAGCCACAATCAGGATAGTTTCTTCCAATTTCCTGCATGCTTTCTACTACATTTTTAGATAACTTACTATAATCTTTATTACTAATAATAATTGCATGTGCAATAGCTAAACTCATAATACTATCATCAGTAGGAAAACATTCCTGTGTAAAAAATTCAAAGTACTTATTTCTATTATTATTCCATTCAAAACGTGAACCTACAATATCCCCTATAATAGCTCCTAGCATATTGATTCCTCCTTAAAATTTTTAGTGGTTACTGACCTGTCCCTACCTCAATTAAATTCTTATCTAAATCATAAAATCTAACTATCTTTTTGCCATATATATCTGCTTTAAGCTTATTTACATACTCGATAAAGGGATACTGTTTCTCAAGCTTTTCTACAAAATTTTCTATATCATTTTCCTCAAAATATAGCTCAAAAGTATTACATTTTCTTGTTATTTCATTTCTTAGAAATTCTTTCCAAACTTTTTCTTCTTGTAAAACAAGCCCCTCTGTCAAGATTATATTTCCCTCTCTTTCAAGTACTACATCAAGTCCAAACAAATTTTTATAAAACAGCTTTGATTTCTCAAGGTCTTTAACAACAATCAATATATTTTTTAATTTCATCTACTGCCTCTACTTTTTAATGTAATAATATTTTTTTATTATAAATATTTCCCTAAATCTTCGTAAACCTGTTCTTTAATATCTTTAGCTACTAATCTAACTTTTTTTTCATCAAGCTTTGCAAGTTTAGCAACCTCTAAAATATCATTGATACTTGGATTAATGCCATTTCCATTTACAGTTGTCGCATGCTCACCTCCAATAGAGTTACTATATGTTAAGTCATACGCAGGGGATAACCTCCATACACCATTTTTATAAAGATATGAAAAATTCTTAGAATGGTCATCTCTATTGTGTGCAAATATATTAAAGCACATTAATCTAAAAAGTTTCTCCATTTCCTCATAACTACGTGTAAGTTGCAATGTCAACCTCATTAAAATACTATAATCAAGATTTGGTATTCTATGTGATGTTTCAAGTAACCCACTTACAGATACCATGTGAATTTTTTTTCCATTTTCTCTATCAAAGCGTTTTGTAGCAAAATATCCACTACATAAGTCTGAGTGTAATAATTTTGTTTCAGCCATGAAAATACCACATTTTTTTGCACATAAAGAATATTCGTATTCTTGTTGCCCTATATCATCTTTGTCTAAAGATGACGGAAACTTCGCAATCCATTCCTCATTATCTATTTCATAAAAAACTTTAGGTCTTGCACCACCTGATGAGCCTCCCATTTGGTACAACTTATCTAAGTATTTAGATTTTTTGCTTTCAAACACTTTCTTACATTCTATTGCAAGTTCATCAAGAGATAGCTTTGAATTTTCTATTTTTAAGTTATACTGTGGTCTATATTCAACTGCTCCCATACCATTATTTCCAACTATTGCAAGTCGTTCTATTGGACTTATACTCTCAGGGTTCACATGATTTTTTAAAAGAAAACGATCTACTAATAACCTCCCCCAACCGTCAGGAAGACTATCAGCAAAAACTCCAAAAAGCCCCTCAAAAGTCTCATACTTTTTGGGAATAAAAACCTCTTTTTTAAGTGGTAATGAAAAAGGATTGATTGAATAACCTTTGTTTAACCATTCATCACTATATTCAAATGCTACCAAATGATTATTTATTTCTGCTAATGTTCCTACTTTTTCATTTTCTAAAAATACATCTAAATATCTTTTACTGTTGTTCATCTATAACCTCCTGAATGGACGAATAACCTTTTTTAGAAAATAAAGTATCAAAGTCATATTCTGCACCTAAAACAAATGCAATTTTAATAAGTGAGGATAATGATATTTCTCCTGTTCTTTCAAATCGTTTTACAGAGCCTAAACTCACATTTGAGCGAACACTAAGTACTGCCTGTGTTATTTTCTTCTCCTTTCTCCTCTTCCTTACTCTCATTGCAATTTCCATATTTATATCACTTGGGGATTTTAAAAAATTAAAATTATTCATAGATAATATTTTATCTCTTTTTGCCTATTTTAGCAAGTTATAGATAATATATTATCTATAATATTTGTTGTAAAGATTAGTTTTGCGATACTCCCAACTTATCATTATGTTAGAAATATCCTACCATTCATTGACAGAGTACAATATAGCAAGGCGTATATTTTTTAATAATTCAGAGGATAATGTTTCATATTCCTTATCTAAACCTTTTTCATGTGCCATATAAGGTGGGCTGTCATTCCAAGAACCCATTGCCCCAAAAACATCTGCTCTATTTGCTGCTGTAAAAATCTTAAGGTTTTGACTTGGAAGTTGTAATAATTCCAAACCCTCTGTTTTATCAAAATCCTTATTTTCATCATTTAAAATTTGTAAAGCCAATCCAAAAACATTTGCAAAATTTCCACATTCAATTTGAAAAGCCAGTTTCTGAATGTCTGATAATACCTTGCGAAATGAATCTATATTATTTTCAAAATGAGGTTTCTCAGAAGGAGCATTTTCCCATTCATATTCTGAATACAAGATATTCCATTTTTTCTGTGTAGAATCAAATTTCCAATCAGCTACAAAATATGTAACTTTAGCATTCTTAAAAAAACACAAAATCAAACTCTCTGTTGTATTTGAAAATCCTAATAAATATCTATCTTTAACTGCATAAGGACAAAGTAATTTTATATCCTGTAAGCCTTTTTTCTTTAGTTCCCCAAACCATTCTGATACATTTGACGCCGTGTATTTTTTTGTTGTAAAAGCAATTTTTTTAGGTAAGAACTCAAATTTGATGCTATTTTCATACTGAGTAGGTGTAAATTTAATCTCTTTATTAGTTTTTATTGCCATTTTGGCCGCTGCCACTATAGAGGCAATCTGATACATCTCTCCATTCATTGCAAATCCTCCATTTATTTAAAAACTACTGTTAATATACTCCTTAATTACCTTTATATTCTCTTTTTCAATATCGCTTAAATTCTCTTTATCAAAATTCTCATTTTCCTTATACCAAGGTCGCTTATGAAAATAGTAATATTCAGGGCTATGCTCTTCATATATTTTGCCATGTCTTGCATATATTTCTTCACAAGCAATATATGCCGATAATTTAGACAGCTGGTGTTAGAATATAATTAGTACAAAACAAAATGAGATATTCCCTTATTTGTTATATAATAAACCTTAGGAGGAACTCATTATGTCAAGTAAAAGAAACCATCACTCAAAACAGTTTAAGCCGGATACTGTCAACTATCGAAATGAGCATCCGGATCTTACTCAAGTTGAATGTGCCAAGAATCTTGGTATTGCTGTTAGTACACTTGCCAAATGGGAAAGTCAATTTCGTAATAATGACGGTGACATTCCCGTTCGTGGCTCAGGTAACTATCAATCTGATGATGCAAAAGAAATAGCTCGCCTTAAACGTGAGCTTCGTGATACTCAGGATGCTCTTTATGTACTAAAAAAAGCCATAAGCATTCCGGGGAAAAGCTAACTATTGCTATCTATACAGAGGTTTCTGCAAAGGTAGAGGCAGCTAAAGTAAA
>CALALP010000094.1 GCA_937925515.1 uncultured Lachnoanaerobaculum sp.
GGATTTCCTCGCCGTCGGCGAGGAAATCCCCCTATTAATAAAAGTAGCTATATAATTTATAAACTTTCTTTTTAGGCTTACTATTGAAAAAGCTATTTTGTAATAGCCTCTTAACTAGAGTATGTTTACTCTATCATTGCACCTGACGCATCTAAATTATATCCGTCAGCTGTTCTTGTATTTGCAAGCATTTCTCCTGAGTATGTAAAATAGTACCACTTATTGTCAATCTTTTGCCAACCTTTTGCCATATATCCTGAACCTATAAAGTAATACCATTTACCATTATCTAAAAGCCAATTATTTACAATGTAATTACCTGAGCTGTCAACATACCACCAACCTGTATTATTTGACTTCCACCCTACATTTGAAACAGCAGTAGCATTATCGTCCATAGTTACATAATAAAACGCAACACAATTAGCATTTTCTTGAGTAAATTGACTTCCCTCATAATCCCAACCTTGCAAAGGGTAGTTTCCTGTTACGTCTTGATTGATTTCTATTATAAAATCTCCTCCTTGCCAACCATACGGTGCATTAAATGAATTATTAAGAGGATTCATAGCACTTGAATCAAAATCAGTAAATTTTAAAGGTGAGAACTCATTCTTACTCCTATTCCTATTAAAAGATTGATATGCAAATGCAGATTTTTCATAAGAATAGCTTAAATATTTATCTCTTGTCAATTTTCCTGTTACATCATAAAAATATGAATCAAAACTTTGACCCTCAGTAAGCCTAATTACAGCATCTTTTCTTATAATAGGCATTGTGATTTCAGTGCCTAAAGGTGTCTGCCAAGTATAAGTCTTGCCTGTGTATCCACTTATAAGCTTTACATAAGGATGACTTGTAGTAAATGCAAAAGAATTAAAACTAGAACCTATTAAAGTTGATATTATAGTAACTGTTGTTAAAATCTTTTTAATCATTTTTACCTCCTTTAAGACTTCTTTTATAAATTGTATATCAGAAAGTTATAAAATTCAAGGTGTATATTAAATAAAATTATAATATTTATACTAATACTAACTTTAATACTGTTTAAATTTATAATTACTCCATTAAAAATAACTGAACCCAATAAGTTTTACCGTAAGATTCATAAGTTGCAACCCCAATCCTTGTGTAATACTTAAACAATATATTCTCCCTGTGGGACGGAGAATTCATCCAATCAGTCATAACCTCTAAACTGCTTTCTTGACCCATGGCTATATTTTCCCCTACTAAAGTATATACTCCATTGGTTGCAGTTTCCGGATTAGTTCCGTCAGGGCGTACATGTGAAAATTTTTTAGAAAGTTCTCTTGCCCTTACTGCCGCCGCCTGCATAAGTATATTATCTCTTTCGAGAGTGGGAAGATTGTTCTGAGAGCGTATATCATTTACTGCCCCTATAGCCTCATCAACTTGAGCTTTGCTATTCCAACTAGTGGCTGTATATGCCTCTCCGTCATACTTCCACATACCATTTGTAAGATTCCAGTTACCTGCATAAGCTGGCTTACTAAATAAAATTAATAAAACCAAAAATATTATGAAACCGATAACCATAAAATCAGATCTTTCCCCATACCTTTTAAATCTTGAAAAACAAACTATTAAATTAATACCTTTCAATGTTTTACCTCTTTTTATACACAGTGTTCTTTTTAAGTCAGATGTCATTAAAAAACTTTTAGATTTTACACAATCTAATATAAGCATGTCAATATGAAATTTTACTATATTTATATTTAATATAAATATAATATATTATACCACTAAAAATATCATAAATCATAAAATTTATTTATAAATATATACTTGTATATATTGTGTTATACATGTTATCTTAGCAATATAAGTATTATTAAAAACAACTATAAGGAGTGTAACAAATGAAAAAGAGATACGTTATAGTGATTATTATTGCAGTGTTAGCTATATTATTTATATTCGTTTATTCAAATCTATCAACTCCGGCACTAACTAAGGCTTATGTAACCTCACTATCAGAAAAAAAGGGAACTGAAAATATAACTTGGGACGATTTTAAAAAATTTAATCATGAAGATGTAGGAAGTGGAAATTATGTTTATAGATATTCTCTTAAAGAGGGAGGTTATTTATACCTTAGTGGTCCTGACTTAAATTCAACTCCAATGAAGATAACCATTACAAATAAGGACGGCAGTGAGGAAGTTATAAAGTAAGAATATATGAGGGCGTAAAATAGATTTTAAGTTTGAAATTAAATATTTTTCTAGTTAAAATGTGGGGATTTCCTCGCCGACG
>CALALP010000095.1 GCA_937925515.1 uncultured Lachnoanaerobaculum sp.
GAAAAACAACTCTTGCTCACCGCTAACTTGCAACCAATCCCTGATTTGCAAATCATCTAAAGAACTAGCTAAACTTCCTAAAGACATCTATAACTATTAATTTACAAGCAACTAATACTATTCAAGGCAAAATACCTCTCCCATACACTTATCCAAATTGCACTCAAGAACACCACCATTTACAGTATAAGTTGCTCCTGATAATTGCCCTTTAAATTTTGCTCCCTCAAATCTGTTATCTTTAAGAGGTATCCTAAGATAAGCAGCATTTTCATCATTATTTACTGCAACTATAGCAAAATCTTCACTATCTGACATTGAAAAAGCATACTGACGATTAGTAAGAAGTAATTCCTTATAATCTCCCCTTGAAAATACCTTTTTACTCTGCCTTAGATTTGCAAGTTTCATTATTGTATTGGTTACTTTGTTATGGTATTTCATGTCTTTCATGTGCTCTATATTTAACATAGGTCTTAAAGAATCATCTGAAAACTTCTCTTTCTTTCCCTCAACACAAAACTCTGAACCGTAGTAAACAGACGGTATCCCAAATAATGTAAATAGGAGTATATGTACAGGTATCATATGATCTTTATTATTTAATTTTGTAAATATCCTTTCCACATCATGGTTATCCACAAAATTATAAAGCTTAATTCCATTTTTACACATATCTATAAATCTATTCACAGTATGTGCTATCTCAAAGTAATTATGGTCATTATATCCTGAGTAAAGTGCTTTATGTAGCTGATAGTTCGTAACACTGTGCAAAGTCTGAGCATTCGCCCACCTCTGATAATCTCCATGTATTACCTCGCCCATAAGCCAAAAACCAGGCTTTAGGCTCTCTGTAAACTTCCTTAATTTCTTCATAAAATCAAAATCAAGCACATCAGCCGCATCAAGTCTTATTCCGTCTATATCAAATTCATCTATCCAAAATTTTACAACTTCACACATATAGTCTGACACTGCCGGATTTTTATAATTTAGTTTTACAAGTAAATTAAAGCCACCCCAGTTATCATAAGAAAAGCCGTCATTATATTCATTATTACCATAAAAGTTTACATTACAATACCAATCTTTATAGATTGAATTTTCACGCTTTTCTTTTAAATCACGAAACGCAAAAAAATCTCTACCTGTGTGATTAAATACACCGTCAAGTATAACTTTTATACCTCTTTCATGACATGTCTTTACAAATCTTTGTAAATCATAATTTACTCCAAGTCTTGAATCAAGTTTTTTATAATCCGTAGTTTCATAGCCATGACCTACCGACTCAAAAAGCGGCCCTATATAAAGTGCATTAAATCCCATTTCTTTGATATGTTCAAGCCATGGATAAATGTCATTTAATCTACTTTTTACATCATTATAATGATTTTCTTTTGGTGCTCCTGTTTCTCCTAAAGGATATATGTGATAAAAAATTGCCTCATCAAACCAAGCCATAAAAGCCTCCTGTTATATCAATTTTAGGGGCTGTTGCAAAATTAGTTTTGCGACTTCCTCTCAAGAAATTAGTATACAACTTTTTTATTATTTATACTATAAAAATATTTTACAACAGTCTATTATCGAGATTAGATAATTTGGGGGCTGTTACAAAATATTTATCCCTATGTATCTTGTCCCCCATAGGGGGACAAGATACATAACAGAAAACCTTTAAATTAGCCGATATAGTTCTCTCTGTTTCTCTATGGAAAACAAAGATAATAATAATACTAATAAAAGTTAATTTTGCAACAGCCCCATATAATAATAAATATAATTGTTTATTTTTCAACAGAGAACAACAAAAATAATACTATTCATAAGAATCAGTATATTAATAACATTCATTCTATCATTATACTTTCTTTATCTCAAGTCTAAAGCTCTGATATTCTTTCTTTATTTCAGGAAGTAAATAACCCACATTTAACCATGTCTTTCCTAAGCGTACATTTCCACCAATCTCATACCTAGCCTCCGGCTCAAGCCCTCTAGGGTAAACTATAATTCTTGTTGGGTTTGCCTCAAGTTTTTGAACAACTATACTTAAAAGTCCAAAACTCTTATCCTTACTTAAATGTTGCCAAGCACATATCCTGCTATTATCATAAGGACTATTTATTCTAAAGTAATCTCCCTCAAGTATAAGTTTTTCATATTTTTTATACTCTTTAACTTGTTCCTTAACTTGGCTTTGTTCCTCGCTAGATAACTTATTTAAGTCAAGTTCATATCCAAATGTACCGTCCATTGCCACAGTTGCCCTAGTATCAAAAGGAGTTTCTCTATGAGTTTGATGATTTGGAGATGCTGAAACATGAGAACCTGCACATGAAATAGGATATGCAAATGAACTTCCGTATTGAATCTTAAGTCTTTCAACTGCATCTGTATCATCACTACACCAAATTTGTGGATAGTAGTACATCATTCCTAAATCATATCTACCACCACCACCACTGCAACCCTCAAAGAGTACATTTGGATAAGAAGTTGTAAGTGTTTCAAGCAATGAATAAAGCCCTAAAACATATCTAAAATGAAATTCTCCCATATTCTTAGCATCTAGCTTATGTGAATATACAGCTGCAATACTTCTATTCATATCCCATTTAATATATTCTATATTGCAAGTATCTAAGATATCTCTAATCATCTTTTCAATGCCTGCTCGCACATCTTCTCTTGTGTAATCAAGTACATATTGCTCCCTACTCTTTACACCCTTTCTATTTGGAATTCTAATCATCCAATCAGGATGCGTTCTATATAAATCAGAATCCTCTGAAATCATTTCAGGTTCAAACCATAAACCAAACTTAAGGCCTAATGCATTGACCTCATCAACAAGTTCTTTTAAACTTCTGCCAAGTTTTTTCTCATTTACAACCCAATCGCCCAGTCCACTATTATCAATATCTCGCTTTCCAAACCAACCGTCATCTAAAACCAACATTTCAAGCCCTAGCTCGGCTGCCTTTTTTGCAATATCTACAATCTTTTCTCCATTAAAATCAAGATAAGTTGCCTCCCAGTTATTTATAAGAGTCGGTCTATGCTTATGCACAAACTGCCCTCTTAAAAGATGATTTCTAACTGCATCATGGAAAGAATGAGTTAATTTTTCAAAGCCACTATTTGAATAGGTTAAAACTGCCTCAGGAAGTGTTACAGACTCTCCTGCCTTTAAATGATAACTGAATTGTTCAGGATTAACTCCCATAACAAGTCTTGTTTGATTAATTTGATCTACCTCTGTTTCACATTTAAATGAACCACTATATACAAGTGCTGCTCCATAGCAAGAACCGTTGGTTTCATCAGCATTTTTACTTGCAAGAATTGCAAATGGATTTTGTTGATGACTTGAAGTTCCTCTACCACTTTCAAAAGATACTCTACCATGTACAAGGCTTGAACGCTCAAATTCTCTTTCCATAGCATGTCTACCATAAAAATGTATAAGTTCATATTCTCCAAATGTAAAATCAAGGCAAAGTGAGTAAGCTTTTTCAATAATTGCTAACCTATCTGAAGTATTTATTATTCTAACTGCTCTTGTTATAATGTCATACTTTTCAAGTACACCATATAAGAGTTCAACCTTTATGCCTGTTTCTCTATCAGCTAAAGTTATAATTAATGTTTCCCCCTCATCTTCATTCCAAAAGAAAGCAGGAAGTTTTTCAAGTGCATATTTTCCTTTGATAATGTCATGTGCCTCATATCTTAAATCCAAGACATTTGAGCCGTCCTCATGCACAACCTGTATACAATCTGCCCTAAAATCTCCATTTCCATAAGTAGAATACTCTTGAGGTAAGTTATCTAAAGAGTATGCTCTATTGAAAGTTTCATAAGGATTAGGTGAAAATCCTTTTTCTGTAACTAAATTTACATAAGATAAATCATCTTCATCATCAATTCTATTTCCATACCAACTATGAAGTAAAAAACTGAACTCATCTATTTTCATCTGATATGAAGTATTTTTTGTGTTTAATGTAATAATTTTATTATTTACTTTTATTCCCATACTGCTACCTTTCCTTTTATAATTTGCCTCCTGAAGTTGCAATACCCTCTATGAATTGCTTTTGGAAAATTAGATATATTATAATCATCGGTACACAAGCAAGAAGTGAGGCTGCCATAAGTTGTGGATAATTGTTTGTATATTGTCCCTGCATTTTTGCAAGTGCTGCTGAAAGAGGCATAACAGTCTTGTTTACTATCATTGGCCACATAAGATCTTTATAAGCAAATACTGCTGTAAATATTCCAAGTGCCACCATTGCAGAACGCACTAAAGGCATCATTATATAAAGAAATGTCTGTCCTATATTACAACCGTCAATTCTTGCTGCTTCTTCCAAATCTCTTGGCATTGACATAAAACTTTGTTTTAATAAAAATGTTCCAAATGCTGACACAATTCCCGGAAATACAAGTGCAAATACTGTATCCAACATTTTCATATTACTTACCATAATATACTGTGGAATTATAAAAATTTGTGCAGGTACCATCATTTGAAATACAACCAAACCAAACATAAGATTTTTACCTGGAAACTCAAGCCTTGCAAAAGCATAACCTGCTGTGGTTGCAGTAAGTACTGCACATAAAACTCTACCTGCAATCAAAAGAAATGTGTTTAAGTAAAGCTTAAAAAAGTCCATATTGTGTATAACTTCTTTAAAATTTGAAGTTATCCATTTTGCAGGTAAAATGGTAAATGGATCTATACTTGTAGACTCTGTAACTGTTTTAAATGCAGTAAGTGTCATCCATAAAAAAGGTACTAACATTGTAAATGATACCAATATAAGAATAGCATGTATTATTATAGAGTTTATATTTGACTTAACTTTCATATTGCCCTCCCTAATTATAATGAACCCATTTCTTTTGTACCAACATCTGCAACAAGGTAATTATTATAATAATGACAAGAAGTACAACTATAACAGCTGCTCCCATTCCCTTATTATTATCCTTAAATGCATATTTATAAAAAAGATATACTAAGGACTGAACTTTAGGTAATGCAGGATTATCTCTGTTTATAACCATGTAAATAAGGTCAAATACTAAGAATGCACCGATAGTTCTTGTAACTGTTACAAAAAATATTGTCGGAGAAAGTAGTGGAACAGTTATATTAAAAAACTGTCTTATCCCTCCTGCACCGTCAAGACTTGATGCCTCATAGTAATCATTTGGAATTTCTTGAAGTCCTGCCAAAAATAAAATCATATTGTAACCTATGATAGACCAAACACCTATTACAGCAATGCAGTAAACAGCTATATTAGGGTCTGAAATCCAGTTAATTTTTGTACCAAACATGTGATTTAAAAGTCCAAATTCAGAATTATAAAGCCACCTCCATACCATAGCAATAGCCGCAGGAGCTGCAACCATTGGTAAGAAAAATACAGTTCTATAAAATGCTCTACCTTTCATCTTTCTATTTAAAAAAACTGCAAGTACTAGTGAAATAACCACTGAAAAAGGTATTTCCACAATAGCATACTTAAATGTATTTATTATAGCTTGCCATATTACATTACCTGAAAAAAGTTTTACATAGTTACTAAAACCTATAAATTTATTTCCCTTACCAAAATCTCCTGTTTTAAAAAAGCTTTCATAAATTGTTTTAAATATGGGGTAAATATTTAAAATAATAAGACCTGCCATAGTAGGTAAAATAAACGCCCAACCCCAGATAAATTCGCTTTTTTGTCTAGGTGTCAACTTTTTTCCCATAAGTCCCTCCTTGTCAATTTTTAAAAAAGTCGAAGGCAAGTTTTACCTCCGACTTCATTTAAGTCTAAAGCATATTAATGTTTACTTATTACTCTTCAGCTAACAATGCATTCATATCACTAGCCGCTTTTTTACAAGCCTCGTCCATAGTTACAGCATTGCTCCAAGCCTCTACTAAATCTCTATTGTTTTGTTCTTCCCAAACAACAGTTGAACGACTTGCAGGACGGATAACTAAATCAGCATCATTGAGCATTGTAAGATAAGCCTTTAAGTTAAAGTTTGCACTCTTAGCCCAATCTTCTGACATTCCCTCGTAAGCTGCCATTGTAACACCAAGATCAGCTTGTTTTTTCTGCATATCCTTTGTTGAAAACCATTCAATAAGTTTCCAAGCTCCCTCAGGATTTTTGGTATTTGCACTAGCTGCCCAACCAAGTCCATTGTATAGGCTTACTCTCTTACCTGTAGTTGCATCTTTAGGAAGAACTGCTACATCACAGTTTTCAGCTACATAATCATTTGATTTAAATTGAGATACCATCCAAGAACCTTGAGATAACATTGCAATCTTTCCTGACTGTAAAAGTACATCTGTTCCTGTTTCTGAAATAACCTTTGAATCAGGCATTGCATCTTTTCTAAGTTTATCTACAAATTCCATAGCCTTTAAAGTCTTTTCATCGTCCATTCCCGACTTTTTCTTATCATCAGAAAGTACATAGCCACCCATTGAATAAACTATATTATACCAACCGTCTTGATTGTTTGACGGATTCATAGCAGTACCGAACTGACTTCCGTCAGGCTTTGTAAGTTTAACTGCCGCATTGTAGAAATCGTCCCAAGTCCAATTCTCATTTGGATATTCAACTCCTGCCTCATCAAACATCTTCTTGTTGTACCAAAGAGCTATAGTATCAATATCCTTAGGAATAGCATAGGTCTTTCCGTCATGTTGATATAAAGCTTGGATATCTTTTTTCATCTTATCCATATCAAGCTTATCGCTTGCCTTAATTCTTTCAGTAAGATCCATAAGTATTCCATTTTCCATATACTTTTGTGATTCATTTGAATGCATCCAGAATACATCAGGTAAATCTCCACCTGATGCACCTGCCTCAAGCAAGTTCCAATACTGATCCCAAGAAATAACTTGAGTTTCTGCCTGAATACCTGTTTCGGCAGTAAAGTCCTTTATTATCTCATCAATTCCTGCCTTTTGGTTATTATCCCAAATAGCTACGGTAAGCTTTGTACCGTCTCCTGATTTCATTGACTCTGCAACCTTTGTGGTTTCATCAGTTTTAGCAGATTCTCCTGCTTTTGTAGTTTCATCTGTTTTAGGAGCGGCAGATTCTGTTTTACCTCCTCCACAAGCTGTAAGTGCCGCCATACATGCAATGGCTGATACAAGAGTTACTAAAGTTCTTTTTTTCATACTTAACCTCCAAAATCATATAGTTGGTAATTCTGATTTTGATTTACAAATTTAGCAAATCAATACTAGCTATAGTTTAGTGTACATTATTAATTTTAGCAATATTCAAATGTTATTCATATTTGACAAAATGTTATA
This sequence comes from uncultured Lachnoanaerobaculum sp., assembly GCA_937925515.1. Taxonomy (GTDB): domain Bacteria; phylum Bacillota; class Clostridia; order Lachnospirales; family Lachnospiraceae; genus CALALP01. The sequence continues at coordinate 7,370 of CALALP010000095.1, forward strand.
TAGTTATTTTTTATTCCTATTATCTTTATATTTGTTTTGAACTCATACTTATGAAAAACATTCAAAAAACAACTATTATAAAATCTTTTTTATGTGTTATTATATTTTTTTTAGCCAATCTAAACACTTTACAGATTATATAGTAATATATTATACTTGTTAAGATGTATTCAATTTTCAATTCTAAATTATATAAGATAACATTTAGCTAGTTGTAAATGTTATATCAGGTTACATATGACTCCCACTTCTATAAGTGGTGAGTGGCAAGTTGGTATTAGTGGGAGTTCAATCTTCCACCTGATATACGCTCTGCGAGGATGTGCAGAGATTCACATAGGAAAATTATCAGCTAAAGCTGATAGTGATTGAATGTATAAGTTATGGCTTGGAGATTTATTTGAATTTATCATTATTAATTAGACTGGAATTTTAAATATGGAAAATGTAGACTATAAATTATTTAATGACACTTCCTTTTATGATTGCCATATATGCTTTGTAGGGCGTGAAAAATGCACCCCCGGCTATAGTTATGGGCCGTCAGTAAGACCCTCTTATATAATACATTATGTAATTAGTGGAAAGGGGAGATTTTTTTGTAATAATAATACTTATGATTTAAAGGAAAATAATGCCTTTTTAATTGAACCTGATATAATGACATTTTATCAAGCTGATTTTGAAGAACCTTGGCATTATATGTGGATAGGAATTAAGGGAAATAAATTTTCAGAGTTTCTTGAAAGAATGGGAAAAAACTATATGAACCCTATTTTTTATTGTGATAAGAAAGAAGAGCTTTGTAAAATAATGGACAAGATACTTGCAACCGATTCAAGTGGTATCAAACAGGAATTTAAAAGACAATCGCTTTTGTATTCATTTCTCTCATACCTAACACCTGACTCAATGTATACAAACTCAATGGTTAATTCAGATGAGATAAGAGAAAACTCATATCTGGTAAAAGCAATAGAATTTATACAAAATAATTACTATCATCTTATAAGAGTAACTGATGTTGCAGATTATCTTGGGATAAGTAGAAATTATCTCTTTACAATATTTAAAAATGCACTTGGACATTCTCCACAAGAATATATTAACTATTTTAAACTAAATAGAGCCTGTAATCTACTTGATGACTCAGGTTATACTATTGAAAATATTGCTTATTCTTGTGGATATGACGAGCTTTCTTCATTTTCAAGAGCATTTAGGAAAAAATATGGTGTAACCCCTAGCAAATATAGGAAATTAAAGAGTCAAAGATCTGAGCTGACTCAACTTGAGCTTATACGTTATATGAAAAAAATGAATAAAGGAAAGTAAGCAAAAAACTCACGAATCTTATTCGTGAGTTTTTTTAGAGGCGACAACCAGATTTGAACTGGTGATCAGGGTGTTGCAGACCCACGCCTTACCGCTTGGCTATGTCGCCATAACTCCCTGAGTAGGACTCGAACCTACGACACTGCGGTTAACAGCCGCATGCTCT
>CALALP010000096.1 GCA_937925515.1 uncultured Lachnoanaerobaculum sp.
AAAAAAAGAGGAACTATTGCTATAGTAGATTTTCATCTACTTTTGCAACAGCCCCTAATTTAAATCCAATTATTCAGCAATATCTTCAGAAGAATCTTTATCGGAAGTTTCAACCACTTCTTCAACTTTCTCTTTATCTTCGTCAATATTTTCGTCTTTCTTTTCTTCCTGCGTTTCATCTTCAGCCTTTAACATTTGTTTTATACTTATTGATATTTTCTTTTCTTCTTCAACAAAGTCAACTATTTGTGCCTCAATTTCTTGACCTATGCTTAAAACATCTGACGGTTTATCAACATGGTCTCTAGCAATTTGTGAAACATGAAGTAATGCGTCAACCCCCGGTTCAATCTCAACAAAAGCTCCGAAATCAGTCATTCTAGCAACTTTTCCCTTTATAACGTTGCCAATAGCATACTTGCTTGCAGCATCTTTCCAAGGGTTTTCATCAGGAAATCTAAGGCTAAGTGCTATCTTATCTCCTGATATATCCTTAATTAAAACGCTAATTTTATCCCCTGTTTTAAATTTCTTTCTAGGATTTTCAAGTCTTCCCCAACTCATTTCTGAAATATGTAGGAGTCCGTCTGAACCTCCAATATCAACAAAAGCTCCAAAGTCGGTAACATTTTTAACTATTCCCTCAACTTTATCGCCTACATTTATTCTTGCGAATAATTCTCTTTGTAACTCAGCTTTTTTAGCTACTAAAAGTTGCTTACGATCACCTATAATTCTTCTTCTTCTAGGATTAAACTCTGTAAGCACAAACTCAATTTCTTGATCAGCATATTTAGATAAATTCTTCTCATATACGTCTGATACTAAACTTGCAGGAATAAATACCTTTACTTCCTCAACTACTACACTTAGTCCACCCTCTAAAACCTGACTTACCTTTGCTTTAAGTACTTCATGGTTATTGAAAGCCTCCTCAAGTCTTTTGTTGCCTTTATCAGCAGCAACTTTTTTATGTGAAAGCAATACTTGTCCTTCACCATCATTAATTTTTAAAACCTTTGCCTCTAATTCATCGCCCACATGCACAACACTACGCAAATCAAGATTGCTGTCATTGGTGTATTCGTTGCGTGTGATGATACCATCTGATTTGAAACCGATGTTTAAAACTATCTGGTCTTCTTTTACATCGATAACTTTACCAGTAACAACCTCTCCTGTACGTATTGTTTTTAATGAATCTTTTAGCATTTCTTCAAAACTTAGGTCTGACATTACTATGAACCTCCTCAATGATTTGTTTTGGGGTTGATGCCCCTGCTGTAATGCCGATACTTTGCACAGTATCTAAATCTTTTAGATTTAGATCATCAAGAGTTTGTATAAAAATAGTATTTTCACACTCTTGTTTACAAATCTCCACAAGTTTAGCTGTATTTGAACTTGACTTATCTCCAATTACTATCATTGTATCAACTTCCGATGCGAGCTTTCTTGCCTCAACTTGTCTTTCCTGTGTTGCATTGCAAATCGTGTTAAAACACTTAATATCATAGCCTATTTCTACAATTTTATCAACGATTTCTTGAAATTTGTTGTAATTATAAGTGGTTTGAGCAACTATACTTAATCTTTCTTCAAAATCTAGTTCTAATTTCATAAACTCTTCGTAAGAATTTACTGCAACCGTCCTTTCATCGCCCCAACCTTTTATTCCAACGACCTCCGGATGCTTAGGATTTCCTATGATTACAACCCTATGTCCCTCCTCAACTTCTCGCTTTACAATCAGATGAATTTTAGTTACAAATGGGCAGGTTGCATTTACAACTTCCATTCCACTTTTCTTGCATTTATCTAAAACTTCTCTAGTAACTCCATGTGAACGTATAATAATTGTACCGTCTTCTTTGAGCTCATTTTCATTTGCAATTACATTTACACCTTTTTGCTCTAAATCTTTTACAACCTCTTCATTATGTATAATAGGCCCTAAAGTATAAACTTTTTTATTTTTCTTTTTTGCCTCTTTATATACTTTTTCTACTGCCTTTTCAACTCCAAAACAAAAGCCTGCTGTCTTAGCTAATTGAACTTTTTTCATTCAAAATCCTCTCTATTTTATCAACAACTTCTTCAAGGCATAAATTAGATGAATCTAAATAGATTGCATCTTTTGCCTTGACAAGTGGTGCTGTTTGCCTATGTGAATCTTGGTAATCCCTCGCCTCAATATCAGCCTTAATTTTTTCATAGTTACAGCTTATCCCCTTTTCTACCAACTCATCAAATCTTCTTTTTGCCCTTACCTCTACTGAGGCAGTAAGAAAAATTTTTAAATCAGCATTAGGTAATACTACACTTCCTATATCTCTACCGTCCATAACTATATTATGCTTTGAGGCAATATCTCTTTGTAACTCTAAAAGTTTATTTCTTACAGGAGCAATCGCAGCAAATTTACTTGCTAAATTCCCAATTTTTTCCTGTCTTATTTCATTCGTTACATCTTTGTCGCATAAATATATATGCTGACAATCATTTATATACTCAAGTCTTATCTTGATGTTATCTAAATTATTCTCTATATCATTTTCAATATTATTATTGTAAATGTAGAGTGCCACTGCCCTAAACATTGCACCTGTATCAACATAAAGAAAACCTAAACTTTTACTTAAAGCTTTCGCTACACTTGATTTCCCTGCACCGGACGGACCGTCTATGGCTATATTTATATTTTTCATCTTAACTCCTTGAATATGCAATGAATTAGATTGTCGCAACAATCTTTGCATTATTTTAGCATTATAATATTAACTGTGCAAGGTCGATATTAATTACCAAATCTTAAGTAATAACTGTACAATTATTGAAACTATTGAAACTGCTGACCAACAACAAAAGCCTAAAAATATAGGTTCGATACCATTTTTAATAAGTTTAATAATATTTGTATTAAGTCCTATTGCCGCCATTGCCATAGTTATCATAAATTTCCCAAGATTTACCATAGGTTTACTTATAGAAGTTGGGAGTTTAAATGCTGTATTTATAACTGCTGCAAGCAAGAAAAACACTATAAACCATGGGAAAATTTTTATTATTGAAAAGTTTGATTCACTACTCTTATTTTCTTTTGATTTTTTTAGTGCAAGCACAAATGTAATAGGAATGATAGCAAGAGTCCTTGTAAGCTTTACTATTGTGGCAAGTGAAAGTGCTACATCATTTCCAACCATATTGCTCCAAGTAGTTGCAGCGGCAACAACAGATGAAGTGTCATTAACTGCCGTGCCTGCCCACATTCCAAAGCCCTTGTCAGTCATCTTAAGAGCCATACCTATTGTAGGAAATATGAATGCCGCAATTACATTAAATAGAAAAATAGTAGAAATACTTCTTGCAACTTCATCATTGTCTGCATCTATTGCTGAGGCAGTTGCGGCAATCGCAGAACCTCCACAAATAGAAGAACCCACTCCCACAAGTGTAGTAGTGTTTGAATCCATTTTTAAAAGTTTACCCATTAAATAAGCCACTATTAATGCAGTGCTTATAGTTGAAATTATAATAACTAATGATTGCTGCCCTACTTTTATAATATTAAATAAGTTCATATCAAAACCTAACAGTATTATCGCATACTGCAACACTTTCTTTGCAGTAAAATTCACTCCACTTTGTAAACTCTCAGGTCTTTTAAAAAATGCTATCGCCATTCCAAGTAAAATTGCAGTTACAGGACTTCCTATGATAGGAAATGCCTTTCCAAAAAACCATGCAGGAATTGCAATCAAAAAACAAAATAATATTCCAAACCAATTCTTATTCATTACTAAAGCTCCTTTAAAATAATTTAGAGTTAGTATACAGTACCCAACTATCTTATACAATATCATAAAAATTTACTTTATATCAAAATAAGTTTCATTTTGAATTAGGTATAATACCATTTCTACATGTGAGAATAATTCAATAAAAACCTGATAAGTCCTATTATGGCTAGATGTAAAGGATAGAATATATAGAATATCCACTTTGAATACTTATTTTGCTTACCTAGTTTTCCATTATAGAAATATAATAATACTGCCGGAATAAAAAATCCCAACTGTGAAAAATCTTCAATAGTATTTCCTGAATTAAATTCTCCCATATAAAAAAATGACTCAAATGGATATATAAAATAGTTAAGTAATCCATAATCTAAAAGTATTACTACAAGATAGGCATAAATTTGATTTTTAAGATTTCCATAAAAAATATCAAATGCAAGCATTGTTATAATTGCACCTGTTCCATAATCGGCAGTCAAACTTATAATCAATAAAGCAAAAATTATAAGAACTTTAAGGAACATATTTTTGATATTTCTCCTACAATAAATCGCCATTAGTCCAAATAAAATATTAAAAATAATATTTAAACGTAAGGGATTAAATGTATCTTTAAAAGCATACATAAATGGCAGATAACTTATCAAAGCAAAAATAAAAAGCCTCATCATATATTTCTTTAAATTCCTAGTATGATGATAACCCTCAACTGCTGCAAAAAACATTATAGGTCCTGTAATTCTTCCAATCAAGTCCATTACATTGTATAAAGTAGTATTTTCACTTACAAAAGCAGTAGCTATATGGTCTATTAACATGGCAGTAATTGCAATATATTTAATAGTATCTATTGATAGTTCCTTTTGTGTATCTTTCATGATGCACCTCCAAAATGTATTAATTGTTACAAAATTTAATTTATTATACAGTAACTAACTATTTTATACAATAGTGTAACTTACGATAAATCCACATTAAAAATATAGCTAATACTTAGTTTTCATGCTAAACTATACGATATAATTATCACTTTAAATGAGGTGTAAAATGAAAAAAACACTATACTTAACTTTATTACTAACTTTATTCCTTACATCTTGCACTAAAAAAAGTTCTCCTATAACACTTACCATATGGCATGTTTATGGAGGTCAGACAGACTCTCCACTCAATGATAAAATAGAACTTTATAACAAAACAGAGGGCAAAGAAAATGGAATAAATATTCAAGTTACTTCAGTTTCAAATACCAACTCAATACATGACGCTGTTATAGCCGCCTCTTATAAAGAACCGGGGGCGTCTGAACTACCCGACATATTTATTTCATATCCGAAAACAGTGATTGCTATGAAAAATTCTGATGTACTTATAGATTATGAGGACTACTTTTCTAAAGAAGAATTAGCTAACTTTGTGCCTGAATTTCTAAAAGAGGGCTATATTGATGATAAATTATATGTACTTCCTGTTGCCAAGTCTACTGAAATAATGTTTATAAATAAAACTATATTTGACCGTTTTTCAGCAGATACAGGAATTAAGATTGAAGACCTTGATACTTGGGACAAATTATTTGAGGTATCACAAAAATATGTAGATTGGTCAGATGCCAAAACACCTGATATATCAAATGACGGAAAAGCATTTTTTGTGCATGACTATCATTTTAACTATTTTCAAGTTGGAGTAACTTCACTCGGAACGGATTTCTTTAATAATAATCAAATAAATTTTGATGCTACATTTAACCGTGTATGGCAACCTTACGCAAGAGCGGCAGTTTATGGGGGAGTATGGCTTAAAGAGGGCTATGCAACCGAACCACTTCGTACAGGAGATGCAGTTGTAAGTGTAGCCTCTTCTGCAAGTGTATTATATTATAATGATTTAGTAACCTACCCTGACAACACCTCTGAAAAGGCAGAACTTATCTCTCGTCCATGTCCTGTATTTTCAGACGGCGAAAAAATGGTTATGCAAAGAGGGGCAGGAATATGTACTGTAAAATCAACTCCTGAAAGAGAAAAAGCAGCTATAAGTTTTATTAAATGGCTGATTTCTCCTGAAAATAATGTTGACTTTGTAACTCGTGCAGGTTATATGCCTGTTACAACAGAGGCGTTTGATAAATATTTACCATTATACCTTGATAAACTTGAATCAAGCAAATATCAAAGCCTATATGAGGCATTTTTAAAAACAAATTCAGAATATAAATATTATACTCCACCTCAACTTTCAAGCTATTTAAGCCTTGAAAAACGCTTTGAAAGTAATGTAAGGAATATACTCCAATCATCACATGATGAGTATTTAAAATCTGTTCTAATATATCCTGAGGACGCAAGTAACCTTATAGATGTCGGTGCTTATGATGCCTACACTAAACTTTATGAAATTATGAGGTAAGTAAATGCTAAAAAAAATAATTAAACTTAAAGACATTTTACGCTACTCCAAAAATCATAGCTTGAGCATGAGAAGAAAGCTTATGCTCTATCTTCTTTCCATAATTTTAGTAGCATTATTTCTTATTATAATAATGATAATTTCATTAGGTTTCTTTTTCAATGCAAAAAAATATGTGGAAGAAAGGCTTGCAATTCAGCATAACATTACAGGTAATGAAATCATTGAGCAAATAGACTCAATAACTGCACAAGGCATAGAATTATCAAATAATTTAAGCAATATAATAAATAGCGAATATCCTATTTCTTCGCAGTACAGAGTAGTTCTCGATAATAACCCAAATGAACTATTACATCTTCAAAAGAGCTTTTATCCATTTGTAAATACTACTTTGCAAAAGTCAAATGCAAGTGGCTGCTTTGCAATAATAAATGCAACTACAAATACAACTGTACCAAATGTAGATACTTCAAGAAGTTGTATATATTTAAGATATGTAAATATAAATGTAACTAATCCTACAAAACCCTATATTACATATTATAGGGGTATACCTGATATAGCAAGAAATAATCACATAGAAATGCATAACCGTTGGGAACTAGAGTTCAATGTTTCAATACTTCCGAACTATCGTAAAAAAGTAGAGGAAAATGTTACAAATATCTCTCAAAGCTATGATTGGACAGTGAAAAAACATCTCAAGGAAACTTGGGAAGACGCTATGCTTTTATACATTCCATATACTAACCAATTAGGCAAGGTCTATGGTTTTTGTGGTATGGAATTATCATCATTATATTTTAGTCTTTGCTATCCGTCAGTAGATTCAAACTTCGGCTCTATGCTTACAATCGTTGCCCCTGTAAGAAATAATAAATTATATGTAAATGAGGGACTTATAGGGGGTATGAATGGTATCTACTTAGATAAAGACGCAGTGCTTAATATAAAATATGGCAAAGAACTAAATAAATATTATTATGGAGATAATGCTTATATAGGGATTCAAAAGCTTATTCCAATTTCAACTAATGAGCAGTTTTTTATATGCACTTTAGTTTCAATGGAAAGTTATAACAACTACATTTACACCAATCAAATAAAAATATTTATTGCAATATTAATCTTCCTAGTAATAATGATAATTATATCCTCTATACTTTCACAAAGTTTTGTATCTCCAATAGTAAAGAAACTTGAAGAAATAAGACTCGGAGAGATAGAAAGCTCCTCAACAGGTTTTTCTGAATTTGATGAAATTATAAGTTTTATGAATGATAATAGCTTTACATCAAAGTTGCCTCCACATATTATTGCACTTTCAGACAGATTTGTACAAAATGTAAAAAAACTTGACGCAGAGGAAAGAATAATATTTGATTACTATTTAAACAAATATAATATAGAAGAAATATCTGCTGTATCCTATATAAGCATGGAAAGTATAGAAAAATATAACCAAAGCATTTATAAAAAACTTTTAGTTAAATCATTAGATGAGCTACTTTTATATATTGACTTATTCAAATTCTGTGGAAGAATAGGAGAGCTATATGAAAAATAAATTACTGTTTTTAACTCTGCTATTTATTACATTTTCAAGTTTTTTAAGCTTTGCTAAAGATTATAAATGCTTAGTAACTCCTGTAATTGCAGTAGATAAAAATAAAACCGGCTATAATATTAAAAATTGGCATGATTTATATTCAGTTGAAGAAAATGTAAGTATAACCTCAGATTATAATAAGCTCTATTATCTTCTTTGTGGTATGAGTTATGGACTTGAGGGAAATAGCTATTCTTTTAAAGAAAGTTTTGGGCTACTTAATAACCTACATAAGAAAAATAGGTTAAAGTCAAATTCATTAACATCAGCAATTAGAATATGTTTTGATTATGAGGCTGTTGCTCTAAAAAAATATAACCCTGATATAGAAATCATTATCCCAAATGAGGGGAGCATAAGTTTTCCGATAGAATTTTTACATGATGACAAAGTAAATATTTCAAATCTAAGTAAGCAAAAAATGTTAAAACAAGGATTTAGACTTATTGATAAGACATTTTCATATACACTTGACAAAGGTAGCTACAAATATTGTGCATCATTTAATGATACAGGAATTAGTAAGGGAAGTATTTCTTATGAAAGTAAGTTTAAAAAGCAGGTACTAGGTCAAAACATTATATTCCCAAGCGATAATATAGAACTTAATATAATTTCAATGTTTTGTATAATCCTAACTCTAGTTTTCATTTTCTATATTATAACCTCTAGTTTTTATAGTAAAATAAAACCTATCCTAATTGGAATTATGACCTTTATGCCGGCTTGTCAGCTTATACTGCTTACCTGCATAAATATATTTAAAAAAGATTTTTACAACACACAAATTTATACAAACTTAAATTTAATACTAAATTGCTTACTTATACTAATACCTATATTAATCATAAGTATAAAATTTTTAATTTTTAATAATGTAGCAATCTCAAATAAACATTTAAAAAAGCTATTTTTATATTCTCCACTACAGATTAGTTTATTTGACAAGGAAAATAGGCTTTTATTAAGTTGTGCCTATCCACTAGAGGTAGAAAAAGACATTAAAAATATTTCATTTAACAACCTAAATCTTTCATTTAAAAATAACCTAAACTCAACCAAGAGGCTTGAAACAAGGTTTAAAGGAACAATGACAAGACTTGCTACTGTAAACTCAATGCTTATAAATGAACAAACTATATATAAGAAACTAGAAGTATTAAAGGTAAGAAATGAACTTTTTGAAAAACTAAAAAATGATGTTCAAGCAGAAACAGAAGAGCTTTCATTTTTAACTTTAAAGCTAAAAAATGAGGCAGATGAAACAATTAAAAAAAGTTATGTAAGTAAAATGATTTTTTTACTTAACTATATAAAGAGAAAATGTAATCTTGTATTAAACCTAAAAGAAAATACATTGACCCACTCAAAAGAACTTATTGCCTATATGAATGAATTTATAGACTTTGCAAATTTTGCAGGAAGTAAGGCTATGCTGGTAACAAATACTGACAAGGCATTGCCTAGGGATACAGCACTATTTATATACGAACTTTTTTACTACATACTTGAGTATTCCACAAAAAATTCAAGTTCTCTCTTTTCAAGATTTTTTAGTGTAGATGAGAATTTACATCTTGAATTTATGCTTTCCTGCCCAAACACTAAGCTTGTCATTCCAAAAAAATTTACAGATTTTTTAGACTCAAAACTAGGAAATCTTGAAATCATTGAATCCGATGAAAGCCTAATAGTTAGATTTTTCATTCCTATATAAACGAGGGAATTATGACTTTACTTAAAAATTTTTCATATACTATAATAACCATAACTTATCTACTTTCAATATTAAATTTAATATTTGAAACTTTGATAGTAAGCATTTACATTTTTAAATCAATCAAAGCACAAAGACTTAGACTACTTAAAGAATTATTTATACTCGTAATTTCATTTACATTATTCATATTTATAGTTTACTCAAAAGAACGCTACAATTTTGATTGGTATACTGAAAGTTATAACTTTAACTGGCAACAAAGCTATGTCTACTTAATAATAGTTCTAATACTATTAATTAGAAATGTTTATACACTTACTACATTGTATAACAAACCCTACATTTTATCACTTAGTACAATCTTTGATGCCCTACCAAACGCCATATTAATCTTTAACAAAAAAGGCAAGATTTTACTCATAAATAAAAGCATGACAACGCTGATGACAACATTAAGCATTAATGCAAAAGAACTTATAAATTTTAAAATTGAAAATGCTGTACTGCTTATGTCTTATGATAATGTGCATATATATAGGCTCAAAAATAATGAAGTTTGGAAATTTATCATAGAAAAAATACCACAGCTTTCAGGTACAAGTCAGCTGATGGCAACTGATATAAGTGATAATTGGGAACTCATTGAAAAACTTAAGTTTGATAATGAACTCCTGGCCGAAAAAAGTAATCAAATTAAAAATGCTCTCGAAAATATCAAACAAATAAGTCGTGTCGAAGAAGAACTTGAAACCAAAATACGAATACATGACAATTTAGGGCAGAAAATAACATTTTTACTTCATAATCTAAGACAGGGCAGAAGTATTGACTATGAAAGCCTTACCTCCATAAGCTCAATTTTAGAAAGTACAATTAGAGGAAAACAAGAACTTGATGTAGAATCAGAATATAGACTACTAAAAAATGCACTTATGAATATGGATATTGCACTAAATATGCATGGCAACTTCCCAAAGAATGAAAAACTTGCTAAAATCTATATGGATATTATAAATGAGGCAACCTCAAACGCCATAAGACATGGCTTTTCAAAGCAAATAGATATTGAATTTACTGAAGAAAATAATATAAGTAGACTTAAAATCATTAATACAGGTTTTTCAAACAAGGAATTTAGCGAGGGCTCAGGTATTAAGAGTATGCGAAAGAAGATAATGAAACTAAACGGAGAATTTAATATAACAACCTCTCCATTTTGTATTAATATAAAAGTACCAATTAACTAAAATCAGTTACTAAGGAGTATGTATGATAAAAGTATTAGTTGTAGATGACCATGTCGCTCTTTGCGACTTATTTAAAAATGCTTTTGAAAATGAGGACGGCTTTGAGGTAGTGGCAGAATTAAATAATGCACTACTCGCTCCATTATACTGTAAACAATATAAGCCAAATCTTATACTTATGGATATTTGTGCCGAGGGTAAAGCCCCCGGACTTGAGGCTGCTATTCAGATAAAAAAAATGTTTCCTGAAATAAAAATAATACTTATGTCAGGTTTTGATGAGGTGTCATTTGTAGAAAAAGCAAAAGAGGCAAATGTAGACGCTTTTATATATAAAAGCAAAAGTCTTGACTTTTTTATGCAAACTGCAAGGGCAGTAATTGACGGAGAGAGATATTTTCCTGAACCTAAGCAAATTGAAATGCCTGACGGAGAACTTCCCTTTACAGCCAAAGAAATGATTGTTTTAAGATATCTTTGTGCCTGCAAAAGTAGAAAAGAAATTTCTGAGGAAATGCACATAAGCGAAAATACTGTAAAATTCCACATTTCCAATATACTGGCAAAATCAGGTTTTACCAATACAGCAGAACTGTCAATTCACATGATAAGTTCAGGTTGGATAAATCCACATGTATAAAAATTATATTTAATTATCACTAAGTGAGGCTGTCGCAAAACTAATTTTCATTAGTAATTGTGTTTTCCGTACAGATACAGAAAAAACTATATTTGCTAATTTAAAGACTTTCTATTATATATCTTGTCCTCCGTAGGGGGACAAAATATATATGGATAGCCATTTTTCGACACTACCAACTAAATAGATATTTACAACAGCCCCATAAAGAATTTATATCTTTTTTTCTAAAATACGCCTTATATTTCTCATTCTATCATCTGTCGCTGCAATAACATCTGCACAATCCTTTAACTCAGCAACTATAACATCTGCATTTTCTATATTTTTCTTATACTTTAATTGATGATCTAGGCTCGCCCAAAAGTCCATTGCTATTGTTCGTATCTGTATCTCAACTTTTACATTTATCTTTTTGTCTGAGAAAAAAACAGGTGTTTCAATAATCATGTGATATGAACGATAACCATTATCCTTGGGATTTCTTATGTAGTCCTTAGTATTAATAACCCTTATATCATCTTGTGATCTAAGCATATTTGCAACATCATATATATCATCTACAAATGAACATATAACTCTAATTCCTGCAATATCATATACATTTTCTATCATAGAATCAATAGTTACATTTAAGCCTCGCCTATTAAGTTTCTCAACAATACTCTCTGCTTTCTTAACTCTTGATTTAATCATCTCTATTGGGTTTCTACAATTTCTGATAGAAAGTTCGTCATTTAAAACTTCTATTTTAGTTCTAACAGTTTTTATAGCTGAAGAATACATCAGCATAGTTTCCTGAAACCTACTTCCTTTTTGAGGCATTCCCTTTGGAATTTTAATAAGGCTTGAGGGAGGTATAACACGAATTAAATCGCTGTTTGGATTTATATCGATTTGCATATTTATCGTTACCTCTCTTATACAGTTTATAATACTTTCATAAGTATTATACAATATTTTTTCCTAAATTTCGACCTAAAACACGCTTTAAAGTATAAAATTTTAGTGAACTTTTGTAGATTAGTATTTTGTCCCAAATATTATATAGTAATTGGGACAAGGTGGTTATATAATTAATTTTTTGCTAAATGATATTCCTATTATTTATTTTGATTAAATTTTTATTAAATAACTAAATAATATTAAAATTGACTTTTTGCACCCAAAAATTCAAACATACTACTAACAGAAATATTGCATCTTATTCAAAGAAACTATCTATTTTAATACAAGCAATCAAGGCATTAGGAAAAGATAATATTACTGAAGAAAATATAAAAAAACTTGCATTATTCAGTCAGAACATAAAAGAAGATTTAAAACATGATACTTTAAAGTTACCATTTTGGATTAGGGAAGTTTTAGAAAAAATACAGGAGGTAAATAATGAGTAAACTACTAGAAATATCAAATAAAGAACTAGGCGTGAGAAAACTCTCTCACGCCTAACATTAATTATTACAATATAAACTTATAAATCTCCTAAAGCCACCTCAACTGCCTTATCAAGTGCAGGGATTTCTAAGTACTCGGCAAGTCCTGCATCTATTGCAGTAGCATTTGCAGGGTCTATCGGTATTCTTGCTAAGACCTCTAAACCATATTCCTTTGCGACTTCATCTATATGGCTTTCTCCAAATATAGAATGTCTACCCTTGCAATCAGGACATTCAAAATAACTCATATTTTCAACAAGTCCAAGTATTGGTATATTCATGGTCTTTGCCATATTTACTGCCTTTGCCACAATCATTGAAACAAGGTCTTGAGGGCTTGTAACTATAATAATTCCATTTACAGGTATGGATTGAAATACTGTAAGAGGCACATCTCCTGTTCCCGGTGGCATATCAACATACATAACATCTACATCGCCCCAAAGAACCTCTCCCCAAAATTGCTTTACAACACTTGCAACAATAGGACCTCTCCAAACTACCGGATCTGTTGGATTATCTAATAATAGATTTGAGCTTATAACTGTAATTCCGGTATTTGAATATGACGGAATCATTGCTCCGTCATCAGTGGCAAAAACCTTGCCCGATATGCCAAAAGCTTTAGGTATTGACGGGCCTGTAATATCTGCATCAAGTATTGCAGTAGACAGTCCTTTTGCTCTTGACTTAACTGCTAGCATAGAAGTTACAAATGATTTTCCAACTCCACCTTTTCCACTCATTACTCCTATTACTCTCTTTACTGAGCTATCTTTATTTAATCTAACTGTAAAATCAAAAGGTTGCTGCATGCCTTGGCTATTTCTTGCACTGCAATCTGATACACCACAAGAGCTGCAACCCCCACTTCCACATGAACTACTCATATAATCTCCTCATATAAAAATAAAAAATTAAGGAGTTGTTGCGAAATAGTTATCCTTAGTGTAATTTGTCCCCCAAGGGGGACAAATTACATATAATGATATATAAATATAACTTTTTATTTTACAATAGAGAACAACAAAATTAACTACTTGTAAAAATTAATTTTGCAACAGCTCCTAGTTTCCATTAAGCTTTGGAATATATAAATTTATGCTTAATATTTTGAAGCATTTGAGATACTCCATAAAAAATAAATGTATCTATTGGGAGCATAACTAAGTTTTTAATTACTCTTGCAGGTAAAATAGCCATTATTACCTTACCATATAGTATATGTAATAAATATGTACCTATAATAACATTACATATAAGGCTTACAATAAATTGTGTTACTACTATTCTTGGTACTGTAATAGGGTGCTTATAATAGCTTATTCCATATATCAAACCTGCAAGTGCCGCATTTAATGTAAATGCAATAGCAAAATCGCCGTCAGGTTTAATAAAATACTTTACAACATTAGTTATTGTATTAAAAACAGCACCGACTACCCCACCAAATAATGATGCAACAGCTTGATTTACAATAGTACCTAGACCAATCTTTATAAATGGCCCAATCTTTATACTATAAAGACTTAAAACTATTGACGCTGCAACCATCATTGCACATACGGTTATTGTTCTTACTTTTTTTAGCTCCCCAAAAGATGAATCTAAATTTTTAAATATCTCTGTCATAAATGTCCTCCTTTGCTATCCTCATACCACAAAAAAAGATTGCAAAAGCGACCTATTTTGCAGCGGGATGCGATGAAAAAACCGCACTGAATACAGTTTCGTTCTGTCGACAACTCCCTGTTCGACAAACACTTAACGCTTAATCATCTACTCTGCTTTATTATTATTTACAATTACAAATTATATAATACCTTTATGTAATAGGCAACTAAGTTTTCAAATAAGTACATAACTATAAGAATAACTTATAAGGCTTAAAGGCATTTTCATTTTCCAAAAATTCATACACCCCTAAAAATTTCTTATCTAAATCATATATACATACTTTCTCATTATTAGAAAAATAAGTATCTAACTTAGTAAAGTTCCTATTATTTAATTTGTTACCATTATAAGCATACTTTCTGCTTTCATCATTTACATAAAGCTTTTTTAAACTTTCAAATACTCTATCAGTTGAAATTAATATATCCTTGATTTTATCTTCATCTCTTAATTTCTCGAGAATGTTTAAAGTTATTGCATTTTCGGCTCTAAAACCTGATACTTCAGTTCTTATAAGACTTGTTAGGCTTGCCCCACAACCCAAACTTTCGCCTATGTCATGGCATAAAGTTCTTATATAAGTACCCTTTCCACATTTTACTCTAAGTTTAGCTTTAGGATATTTTAATTCTAAAATATCTAGTGAATAAATATTTACAAGTCTTTTTTTTCTTTCTACTTCAACACCCTCTCTTGCTAAATCCACAAGTTTTTTTCCATTTACTTTAAGTGCTGAATACATTGGTGGAAGTTGCATGTAGCTTTTTGAAAACTTTTCTATGGCTTTTTTTATTTCCTCATCACTTGGTATAACATCAGAGGTTTTTATTACTTTGCCACTTATATCCTGTGTATCAGTAGTTACTCCAAAAAGCATTTCAGCCTCATATTCCTTAGTTCTATCTGTTATAATATCACATAGTTTAGTAGCATTTCCAAGACATACCAATAAAACTCCTGTTGCATCAGGGTCTAAAGTACCTGTATGTCCTATCTTTTTCTGCTTTAAAATACCACGCATTTTAGCAACCACATCATGCGAGGTAAAGTTTTTTTCTTTAAATATATTAATAATTCCATTTATCATACTACACCAAAGACTATTTCATTTGCTCATATATAAGATTTGAAATATTATTGACCACGTCATGAGGAGAACCGAACATATTGCAACCTGCCGCCCTCTCATGACCTCCACCACCAAAGAATTTTGCTATGATAGACACATCAACAATATTTTTTGACCTAAGACTTACTTTATAATGTTGAGTTTCAGTCTCATAGAAAAATATTGCCACTTCCACATTTTGAGTATCTCTTAGTTGTTCTACTATTCCCTCTAAATCATTTGGATTGACTTCATAAAAGTTCATAAGACTTTTTGTGATATATGAAAATATACATTTCTTATCATGAAATAATACTGACTCTAAAAGAGTTCTACCAAGGACTTGATTTTGTGCATAAGTCTTATTGTAAAAACCAATGTCTTGTATAGCAGTAAAATCTATCCCTTTAGACATTAGCTCCCCTGCTATCTCCATTGTTCTTTTTGAGGTAGAGGAATACTTAAATATACCTGTATCATGAACTATTCCTGTATATAAACATTTTGCAACTTCTTTATCTACATATTCCTTATCTAAAAGTTCATATAAAACTTCACAAGTAGAGCTTGAGTCTGCCTCTAAAATTGTATCTTTAATATTTTTATCATTTGTTTTATGATGATCTATACATAAGACATCTTTTGAGTTCTCCAATATTACATATCTTTCAGTTAATCTATTTCTATCTGAACAATCAAGTATAATGGATAAATCAGGCTTTTCTTTCTCAAAGTCATTTATTTTAATTTCATCAAATCCTTTTAAATAAGAGAATATTTCAGGTGTAAAACTATCCAAATATACATTTACATCAATATCACTATGCTTAAGTTTAATGTAATTATATAATCCTAAACATGAACCTATACAGTCGCCGTCAGGTTTTATATGCCCCATGATAGCAACTGTTTTAGCTGATTTAAGTTTCCTTTCAAGTAAATTCATTCCCCTATCCTCTCTTATATCTTACTCTTTGCTTTCCTTGTTATCTTTTCCCACTACTTCATCAATTAATTTTGACATTTTCATTCCATACTCAAGTGAATTATCAACTTCAAACTTTAATTCCGGAGTATTTCTTAAATTAACCTCGCTTGCAAGTTGTTTTCTTATAAATCCTGAGGCTGACTTTAGCCCTTTTATAGTATCTTCAACTTCTTTTTCATTTCCAAGTATACTTACATACACTGTGCAATATTTTAAATCAGGAGTTACATAAACATCTGTAACAGTTGTCATTAATTGCACTCTTGGGTCTTTGATTTCATTTCTTATTATATCAGATAATGCTCTTTGTACTTCAGCATTTATTCTAACATTTTTTAAACTATTTTTTTTCATTACATCTCCTAATAATCTTTAGTTACACACTCATTGTTTTAATACAATTCATTAGACATTGTTTAAGTGGTATACTATCTTCTGTATCATAGTAATGTAAAAGTGATTCATTGAAGTTTACAGCATTTGACTTTCCTATTGTAAGAACTCCCTCGCCTGCCTCAATCAAAATTTTACTTGAAACTATTGTTGAAATTCTTTTATTTCCGTCCCAAAACAGCTGTCCTCTTACGGCATAGCAAAAATATTCTATTGCCCTTTCTCTTGCTCCCTCAATTTTATTTATCACTTCCAACTTTTTTTCTACATCTTCTTTTATTGGGATTGGTGGAATGTAATCTGTTCCACCAACTCCAACAAGCCCATTTCTTAAAACTCCCCACTCTAAGCTTTCATTTTTAGAAACTAATTCATTTATTTTGCAAATGTAATCAAGCGTTATTGGGGTATCAAGTGTTTCTAATGCAAATCTCCAAGCATCTCTTAAATTAAGAACTGTTTGAATATCTGAAACTGTAATATTATTAACTACTGCACCGTCTATAATGGCTTGTGTTTGTGGAAAGGTTACATTTACCCCCTCAATATAAGCTGTATTAAAAACTAATTCAGTAAATAATTTCTTTGCTAAAAATACACTCTCTCGTCTATTCATAATTATTTCCTTGGAACTTGCTCCATAACATAAGCCTCTATTTTGTCAGCCTCAGCAATATCATTGAACTTTTCAAATGCTAAACCACACTCATATCCTGCTGCAACTTCCTTTACATCATCTTGGAATCTCTTTAATGAGGCTAAATTACCGTCAAATATCTGTTCATTTTCTCTTGTAATTCTAACCTTACAGCCTCTTTGGAACTTACCGTCCAAAATGTATGAACCTGCAATAGAACCAATTCCGGACGCTTTATAAACTTTTCTTATCTCTGCATGTCCGATTATCTTTTCCTCAAATACAGGTGCAAGCATGCCTTTCATAGCATTTTCAATATCATCAATAACTGCATATATAACTTTATAGAGTCTAACATCTACTCCCTCATTTTCACTTCTAACAGACGCAGCCACATCAGGTCTTACATTAAATCCTATTATAATTGCATTACTTGCAGCAGCAAGTGCAACATCTGATTCATTAATAGAGCCTACACCACCATGTATAATGCGAACTTGTACTTCATCATTTGAAAGCTTAAGAAGTGATTGTTTTACTGCCTCAACAGAACCTTGCACATCTGCCTTTACAATAAGTGGGAGTTCCTTTAAGTTACCCTCTTTAATCTTATTAAATAAATCATCAAGTGAAAGTTTTGCCTTAGTATCTTCAATAAGTTTGTTCTTATTTTCAGATATAAATGTAGCTGCAAATGCCTTAGCCTCATTGTGATTATTGGCAGCAACTAAAACTTCTCCTGCATTTGGTGCATTATCAAGACCTTGAATTTCTACCGGCATTGACGGAGTCGCCTCCTTAACTCTTTGTCCCTTATCATTAATCATTGCTCTTACTTTTCCTGAACAAGCTCCGGCAGATACATAATCTCCAACTCTTAAAGTACCTTTTTGAACTAATATAGTTGCAACTGAACCCTTACCCTTGTCAAGTTTTGCCTCTATAACAACACCTCTTGCCTTACGATTTGGATTTGCTTTTAGCTCCTTAAGTTCTGCTGTAAGTGTTATCATTTCAAGTAAGTTATCTATTCCTGCTCCTGTTTTAGCAGATACCTCGCAAAAAATTGTTGTTCCACCCCAATCTTCAGGAATAAGCTCATATTCAGAAAGCTCTTGCTTTACTCTGTCTACATTTGCCCCCGGCTTATCAATCTTATTTATAGCTACAATTACTTCTACATTTGCAGCCTTAGCATGGCTTATAGCCTCAATAGTTTGTGGCATAACTCCGTCATCTGCCGCAACTACTAAAATTGCAATATCAGTTGATTGTGCTCCACGCATACGCATTGCAGTAAATGCCTCATGTCCCGGTGTATCTAAAAATGTAATATAATGCTCTCCTACCTTAACCATATATGCACCTATATGTTGTGTAATGCCGCCTGCCTCACGACTTGTAACACTTGTATTTCTAATGGCATCAAGTAGTGAAGTTTTTCCGTGGTCGATATGACCTATAACACATACTACAGGTGGCCTTTCTACTAAATCTTTTTCGTCCTCTTCATCCTCTTTCAAAAGCTCTGCAATAACATCTACTTTCTCTTCAAGAGTACATATAACATCATATTCAAGTGCTATCTCCTCTGCCTTTTCAAATGTTATCTCTGAATTAAGAGTTACAAGTTCTCCCTTTAAGAATAGCTTTTTAACTATTGTTGACGGTTGTAACTTAAGTTTAGCCGCAAATTCTTTTATTGTGAGGCTCTCAGGAATGATAATCTCTTTAATATCTTCTTCAACTGATTCTACCTTTTTAACAGGCATAATAAATGGGTGTTTACTTACTTTTCCACCCTTTACAGGTCCGTCCTCTATTCTATGCTTTTTATCAGTCTTTTGATTTTTGAATTGATTCTTATTAATTCTTGTAGAAGATATTTTCTTTGCAAGTGGTGCGTCTATGCTAGGTTTTGAGTCCTTATTTTGATTTTTTGGTCTTGAATAATTATTTCTTGGTGCAATATCCTTATCTTTATCAAAAGGATTGTCGCCAAAACTTCTATTCCCTGAACCAAAATTTTTCCTTGGTTGATTTTTGTTTGAGCCTCTATCAAATGTACCTTTTTCATTATTTCTATTTTGGTTTTGATTAAAGTTTCTATTTTTATCCTGATGTCTATCCTGATAATTTCCTGATTTTCTATCAAAGTTACTACCTTGATTTCTATCCTGATTATTTCTATCTTGATTATTTCTATCCTGACTACTTCTGTCCTGACTATTTTTGTCCTGATAGTTTCTTACTTGACCTGTTTTATTTTGAAAGTTCTTATTTTTGTTTCTATCAAAATTATTTTTATCGCCCCAATTACGGTTTTTATTTTGTCCTCTATCTTCTGCATTTGTTTTATTTTGAAATCTATCTCGATTTCTTTGCTGATTTGATTGATTCTGACTTGGTTTTACATTTTCCTTTTCAGACTTAGCTTTTGTATTATCATTTTGACTTTGAATATTCTTATTTTGTGTATTATTTGAATTCATATTAAAATCAGTACCCTTACTATTTTCCTTATTTAATGTCTTTTCCTCAGCCTTAGTTTCTAAATTAGCAGTGTTTTCCTTATTTAAAACTTCTTTATTTAAGTTTTCTTTATTTGGAGTTTCATTATTTGAATTTTCCTTATTCAAAACTTCCTTATTTGAAATGTCTTTTTTAGGAACTTCTTTTTCAACACTTACTTCATTAATCTTACTTTCATTAATCTTATTTTCTACTTTTAAGTCCGTTTCTACTGTACTCGTATCATTAGATATAGTAGTTGTTTTAGAAATATTTTTACTTGCTTTATTTTCATTTTCACTATAACTTTTGTTAGTAGATGTTAAATGACTTTTATTTGGCTTTGGCTGTTGTAAATTTTGAGGTCTAAATACAGCAGTTACTTTCTTTTTATGTGGTTCAGCATTAGAATCAACTGCTTTCCCCTCCGTTTCTTTTGTTTTATCTTTAATACTATCTGTTACTTTTGATAGCTTTGACTTTATAAATGATATCTGTTCTTCATTAATATTTGAAAGATGCGATTTTATTTCATAGCCTTTTTCTTTTAAAGCATTTAGAACTTCTTTGTTTGTCTTACCTATTTCTTTTGCAAGTTCGTTTACTCTCAATTATCTTACCCCCATATTATTAAGTTCAAGTTTTTATTTCCCTATCTATTTCATATATTTCTTTAATTAGCTTTATGATTGCATTTGAAAAATTCACGTCCATTACAGCAACCGATGCTCTCTCTCCTTTACCTATTGCAGCTCCAAGACTCTCCTTATCAGAATAAAAATATAATGGAATTTTATAAAATTCACATTTATCACTAAATAGCTTTTTGGTATTTTCAGAAGAGTCCTTAGCTACTATGACTAACTTCGCAAGCTTTGATTTTATTTTTTTTTCTACTGAAAACTCTCCACTTACAAGTTTTCCCGCTTTTGTTGCAAGTCCTAACATTCCTAAAATCTTATCTCGTTTCATTTAGTTTCTCCATATCAGTTTTTAACCTATCATAAACTTCTTTTGAAACCTGCATTTTAAATGAACGATCAAGCCCCTTAGTTTTAATAGCCTTTTCTAAACATTCAACATTATTGCAAATATAAGCACCTCTACCATTTTTCTTGCCTGTAATATCAAGACTTATATCTTCTTCTTGCTTTACTATTCTAATTAGTTCTTTCTTTGCCTTTGACTCTCCACACCCTATACATGTTCTTTGTGGAATCTTCTTAACTACCAAAATATACTCCTTTTCTATAATTTATTCTTCGTTTTCTAAATCATTTTCATTGTCTAAATCAGTGTCATCATCAAAGTTGGTGTCGATAAAATCTTCATCAAAATCATCTGAATCATTATTTGAAATGTCTGATTTTTCTAAATCTGTTGTTTCATCTGACTGATAGTCAATGCCTAGTTCTTCAAAAAGTCCTTGCTCTCTTGCCTGTGTTTCACTCTTTATGTCTATTTTATAATTAGTAAGCTTTGCTGCAAGTCTGGCATTTTGCCCCTCTTTACCGATAGCAAGTGAAAGCTGATAATCAGGTACTATTACTTGTGCCTCTCTATTTTCTTCATCTGCTACTACTGCAATAACTTTTGCAGGGCTTAAGGAACTTTCTATAAAAAATGCCGCATTTTCGTCCCACTCTATTATATCTATTTTTTCTCCTCGCAACTCTTCAACTACTGCATTTACTCTTGCTCCATTTACACCTACACAAGAACCTACAGGGTCTACATTTTCATCATGACTAAATACTGCCATTTTAGTTCTTGAGCCTGCCTCTCTTGCAAGTGCCTTTATCTCAACAGTGCCGTCTTTTATCTCAGATACTTCAGTTTCAAAAAGTCTTTTTACAAGGTCAGGGTGAGATCTTGAAACTGAGATTTTAGGGCCTTTATTACCATTTTCAACAGATAAAATATAAACTTTTACTCTCTCTGTCGGCTTTAAATCTTCAGTTTTTACTTGTTCAGCCTCACTTAAAATAGCATCACATCTTCCTAAGTTTACAGAAATGTTTCTTCCGATTTTTCTTTGAATTATACCTGTAATAATATCATTTTCTCTTGAGTAATATTCGATGTACATTTCTCTTCTTTCTTCTTCACGAATTTTTTGTAAAATGATATTTTTTGCATTTCCGGTAGCAATTCTACCAAAGTTTTTAGAATCAATCTTTATTTGAACCTTATCGCCTACATTAAAATTTGGATCAATCATCTTAGCGTCTGCAAGTGAAATGTGCATTGCCTTATACTTTGGAGTGTTATCCTCCATTTTTTCAACAACTTCTTTCTCCTGCATTATGATATAATCGCCTGTTTTCTCACTAATACTTACTTTTATATTTTCTGATGTTCCAAAATGACTGTTACAAGCAGAAAGTAATGAGTTTTCTATTGCCTCAAGAAGTACTGTCTTGCTGATTTTCTTCTCTTTCCCTAAAATCTCGAGTACCTCTAGTAATTCCTTATTCATTTTCCATTTTCCTCCTAATCTCTATTAAAAATCTACTGCAAGCCTTATAACGGCTATATTTTTTCTGTCAAATGTAATCTCATTACCGTCATCTTCTATGGTAATTGTATCACTGTCAAATCCTTTAAGAAAGCCCTCAAAATCCTTTTGTTTATCCAATGCCTTAAAAAGTTTTACTTCAACTTTCTTGCCATTTTCACGGATAAAATCTCTATCTTTTTTAAGCGTTCTTCCAAGTCCCGGAGAACTTACCTCGAGAGTATAATTTTCAGAGATAAAGTCTTCTTCATCAAGCCAATCACTTATATAATGACTTATTTCTACGCAATCATCAATATCTATTCCCCCCTCAACATCACAATATACTCTTAGGAAATATTCTGTTCCCTCTTTAACAAATTCCACATCTACAACTTCAAAGTCTTTTTTATCCTTTAAGATTTCCAAAAACTCCTCAGTTCTTTTTACATAAACATCACTTTTTGCCATTCTTTATCCCTTTCAATTCTACTTTACTATAAGTCCTTTAAACCTGTAACGCAATTAAGTGGGCTGTTTCCAGCCCACTTAATAAAAGTTCTTATCTAAGTTAAGTCAAGTATATCACTAAATTTTTTAAAATGCAAGGAAAATAATTCAAAGGTGTCGCAAAACTGATTTTATGAATAGTACTATCTTCGTTGTTCTCTATTGGAAAACAACTAGTTTATTTATTATTATATGTGATTTGTCCCCCTACGGGGGACA
>CALALP010000097.1 GCA_937925515.1 uncultured Lachnoanaerobaculum sp.
AGGTTGCCTCGCCGACGGCGAGGCAACCCCCCCTGTCAATATTATCCAATATACGATTTATTTCTTAAATTTTATAAAAAACTAAGCTATTTGTGTCTAAAATGTAAGCACTTGATAATTGATAAGGCAATACTTAAATTGTATAATTTTATTATAAGTACAATGAAAGGAGAATTACTATGAGAGAGGGTAGTTTATTACAAGGTGGGTACAGGCTTTTAAAACAGATTGATAAAAGCAGCAATAGCATAGTTTATTTGGCTGTTGATGAAAGAAGTAATAAGCAGTTAGCAATAAAAGAAATAAAAAGAGAATATTTGGCTGATAAAGATCCTATTACTTGGCAGTTTTTTACAGAAAATATTAGAATGCTTATTAATTTTAAGCATAGGAACTTACCTATTTTTTATGAGATAGTTGAAGACATAGGTTCTGTTTTTATTGTTATGGAATACATAGAGGGTGTTAAGCTTTCAACTTATTTACAAGAAACGAAAGCATTATCCGTTGACAATGCAGTTGCCTACACAAAGCAACTTTGTTCATTGCTCTCATATCTACATAATCAAGAAAAACCATATTTTTGTGAAAATCTAATTCCTGAAAATATCTTAGTAAAGTTAGACGGAACTTTAGTGCTATTAGGTTTTGGCTCATTATATAGTTGGAATAATGACTACCAAAACCATGTAATTAGGAGTGGTATTAGAGGCTACATTTCCCCTGAAAGATTATCAAAATCATTAGATGTAAAGATAGATGCAACATCAGATATATATAGCTTAGGTACAATTATGTACTATATGCTCACAGGGAAAAATCCGTCAGAACCACCTTACATTTTAAAGCCTATAAGACAAATAGACCCTAGCTTGCCGATAAGACTTGAGCAGATAGTAACAAAG
Organism: uncultured Lachnoanaerobaculum sp.; assembly: GCA_937925515.1. Taxonomy (GTDB): domain Bacteria; phylum Bacillota; class Clostridia; order Lachnospirales; family Lachnospiraceae; genus CALALP01. The sequence continues at coordinate 906 of CALALP010000097.1, forward strand.
GCAACAGCTAAACTACAACAAGATAGATATCAGCGTGCAGATATAATGCTTGAGGCATTTGACAAAGACAGTGATGAACCTGTAAATGATACTAAAGATAAAAAGAATAATGTAAAACCGGTTGTCATAGGTGGTATAGCAGGGATTATTATTGCAAGCCTGATTATAATATTATTTAATTTTGCATTTAAAAAACCAAGTAAAGAAACTAGGGCACAAGTTGAAACAAGCTCAGTAGAGGAAACTACTGTCGCTGAAACTAAAGATATTGAAAGTGAATATAATGCAAAATTTGAGGAACTTAAAACAAAGGTTAATTTACAGACATTTGATGAAATAAATAATGAAATAACAGATGAATTTATAGCACTTATAGACATTGACCCCAAAAGAGATGAGGCAGCAGGACTTTACTATGATTATCTGAAAGTTTTAAATATGGAGGGGATAGATATAAGTAGTAAATGCAATGAGTTATATGACAGAATTAAAAATAATGAAAGCTATTCTGATATAAGCCCTCAAACTCTCTATTGGCTTGGGCTTTTATATAGCATGACAGGCGACAATGAAAAACAGTCAGATTGTTTTGAAATTTTAAATGAAAAATATAAAGATAAAATTCCGTCAGCAGAATATTTTAGTGAGTATGCAAAGCTTGGAATGAGAAATGAGGGCTTAGATACTCATATGGCAAACCTTGCAAATATAAAAGTTGCAGTTGATAATGCTAAAAATACAAATGAAAAAGTATATTATGAATTTGCTTATATAAAATTATTTACTAATTTCAGGTCATCATACACTAGAGAACTACTTAGTGCTAATTGGGAAAGGCTTGAAGAATATACAAAAGATGTACTTTATAATGTAGATAATAATCCTAATGAAATTTACAATGCAAAAATTCTAAAGGATAATACAATGGACGCAAAGGCAAGACTTGCCATAAATACAGTTGATAATGAAATTTATAATATATATACAGGTGGTTCTGATGAGGGAATTGCTACTTTTAAGTATAATGCTGAAAGTGGAAATATGTATCTTGAACTTAGGTGGACAAGAGATTTAGTTCATTGGTCAATGCAACTTAATGCAGATGATTCTTATTTATCTATGTATGATAAATTAATTGAAAAGTACCCTAATTATGTAGAGGGATATTATTGGTATATGAATTCAGTTTCCCTAGATAAGGTTTATAATGGAGATAAAAAAGCCAAGATAAAAGAAATTTATGATAAGATGATGAGTATAGAAAATATAGAGGGAAATAAGATTTATCAAAAGCAAAAAGAGGCAATAGAGGGGATACTTAATAAAGAGGAGGGATAAAGTATAAGGGGCTGTTGCAAAAGTAGATAAAAATCTACTATAGCAATAGTTCCCTTTTTTTTATATAAAAATTAAAAAAAAACGGACTCCAAAGAATCCGTTCCTTGTGGTATAATCCCATCTTTGACACTTGTAAAAGAAAAAACCTCCCCTAAACGACGTAAA
>CALALP010000098.1 GCA_937925515.1 uncultured Lachnoanaerobaculum sp.
TTTCTTAATGTTAAACCCTCAAGACCTCTCACATTATATCATAACCTGCTATATAAGTCCATTTAGCATTATCTTATAGGACAAAAGATAAATCTATATTCTTTCTTTTCGCCTGCTTTTAAAACCTGAACATATTTCTTTTTTAGAACATCACATTCTTCAAGCTGCTCCATTGTTCCACCATTCCAAGGTTCAAGACATATAAAAGGAGATTCTTTTTTAGTAGGAGTCCAAAATGCAATACTCTTATAATCAGGAAAATTCATTTCAACTCCGACATTACTTTTAGTTGACATAAGTCTTACAGTTGGATTTTTAAAGTCCTCAAAAAGTAGGGTATCTTTTTCATCAAAATCTGCGTAATTAAGTATATAATCTTCCTTATCCTCATCTGCAAATACAAGTTTATAGTCTGTAAACTTCTCTCCCTCCACTATTGGACAGAAAAATGCAGGATGCCCACCTATTAGAAATGGCATGTCCTTATCTGACTTATTGTAAACACAATATTTTACCTCAAGTTTTTCTCTTAAAAGTGAAAATCTCACTGTAAACATATAATCATAAGGATAGGCTTTCTTTGTTTCAGAATTACTTTCAGTATAGAGAGTAACTGAATTTTCTCCTTTTTTAAGTATCTGAAAATTAAAATCTTTTACTAAACCATGCCTTGGCATAAAATAGGTTTTATTATTATAAATCATCTTTTCTCTTTCAATACCTATATGTGGAAATAATACAGGCGAGGTCTTTGCCCAGTATTTAGAATCTCTTTGCCATAGATATTCTTTATCTTTTGCATCTTTATAGGAAATTAATTCTGCTCCCTCTGTTTTACAAGTAAATGAGGCATAGTTATTTGAAATACTAATATACATTTTTTCCCTTTCTAGTGTTTAAATATTTTCTAGGTTTCTCACTGCTATATAGTATAATGTAAGCTAGAAAAAGTTTCAATGATTAGGGAATAATTAGTTAAGGGGGATTCCTCGCCGACGGCGAGGAATCCCCCCATTAAAAGCAAGCCCTATTTTCTATTTCCATACTTACTTGCGTACGCAAGTAAGCCTGAAACTGTTTTTGAATCCTTTAGTTCTCCCTTATAAATCTTTTCTATAAGCTTATCAAGTTCCCAAGCCTCAACTTCAACCTCTTCATCTTCATCTAAGTCTTGAGTAGTTTTCTTTAGATTTCTTGCTACAAATATTTCTATCTCTTCATTGCAAAAGGCAACTGTTGTATCAACTGTTAAAAGATATTCTAAGTCTTTTGGACTATCAACTTTCATTCCTGTTTCTTCCTCAAGTTCTCTAAATGCACATAATCTTTTTTCCTCTCCTACACTGTCAACCTTGCCGGCAGGAAGTTCTAATGTATATCTATCAAGTGCATTGCGATACTGTTTTACCATAAGTATCTTACCGTCATCAAGTACAGGTATAACAGCTGCTGCACCGTCATGATTTATAAAATCCCATTCTGCCTTATGTCCATTTGCTATTACATAGTCCTTATAAACCTTTAAAATAGTACCTGTATAAGCTAGTTCTCTTTTAACCCTCTCTACCATACTGCCTCCTAATTAATAATTTATTCTGATAAATTACCTGCTATTGCCTCCTCATAATCCAAAACTGAGAGTAGTAAATTAAGTTTTTCTCCCTCCATATTAAGTTTTGCCTGATTATATGCAAGTTTTACTTCATTATATTCCACATCAGATAACATTCCAAGTCTTTTCTTAGTATCTGCTGCATTTTTCTTAACTTCTTCACTTTCAAAACCTGCTTTACTTGAGTCAAATGCCAATTTCTTTGACAATATATCTTGATATAACTTATTCATATCTGCTTTAAGTTTATCTGTAAGTTGGTTTTCTTCTGCATTTCTTGCTTTTAATTTAGTTTCATTGTGAGAAAACTTTTCTCCTCTTACAGCAAGTATGTCTTTATTATTTCCTATTGCTTTTCTTATATCTTCCTCTAAATTAATTGAATTTAGAGCCTCATCACTAATTTTGCTATCTGCATTAATTGGTGCTATTACAGGGTTATCCGTAACTTTCCAACCACATAAACTTATAAGAGAACGTCTAAGTTGTTCTTCATTTGCCTTTAAGTTTTCTACATCACTTTGTGCTTTTAATAAATTGGTTTGTGCTTTGTTTATGCTGTCAGCAGTAGCTGTCCCAACTGCAACAGTAACTTTTGAAGTTTCAAGTATCTTTTTATTAAGCTCGACTATTTCATTTAAAGTCTGTTTTTGTAATACTGTCTTTTCATAATTTATCATAAGACTTCTAACGCCACTTGCAACCTTTTTTTCGGCACTTTCTAATTCCCTTACACCTGAGCTATTTGCTTTTAGAAGACTTTTCTTGCTCTTTGTTAGATTTTCTATTGTTGCCTTAAATCCTCTAAGTTGACCTGCATAAAGTGCATAATCTTCCATATCTTTATTTTCTTTTGCACTGTCAGCAAGACTATGTATTCTTTGCCTTGCAACTTCAAGTTCATCAATATTATTGGAAATGCTGTCTACATTTGAATTAAATTTTTTTCTAGCTAAAGCTATATCCGGATTAAAGTTATGAACTAAATCATCAATTTCATTATACTCTAATGTATTATCCATAAGTTTATCCCAAACTTCCTTACTATATCCGTTTACAGTTTCAGTCTGTGCCTCTTCTGCTCTTACTAAAGGTGCAAAAGTTAAACTTAGACCTAGTGCTACAAGTGCCAAACTCATATATTTTTTTCTCATAGTTCACCTCTTATTCTGCCTTGGCAAGACCCTTAAGATTCCACTCATAATTATTTATTGCTGTAAACAATGCATACCTTGCCTGCAAACTTGCAATATCAGCTTGTTTTTTAGTAACTTCTTGGACTTGTAAATCATACTTACTTACAGCTCCAAGTGAAAATTTCTTATTAATCATCTGTAAATTTGTATCCTGTAAGTTTGCATTGCTTATTGCATAGTTATAGGCATCTCTTGCTGAAAGTACATTTTGATATGCAGTTGTCATAGTAGTAGCTATTGTTGATTTATTATTTGCAATAGTCTTATTTAATTCATCTTTTTGATCTGCTGATCTTGAATTTTCAAGTTTTCTTAAATTTGCCTTTAATGTATAATTATTATCAATGGCAGTCTGAGTATCTTTAGCAGTATCCATAGCATTTATTCTTTCTTCAAAATTTATATCAGGCAATGCTCCAAACTCAGGGTTTGCATCAAAACTCCAACCACACATTACCATAAGTTTACTTCTTACACTGTTAAAATCAGCCTCTGCACTACTTATATTTTGTGTGCTTTTAAGTAATGCCTCTTTTGCATCAAGAACACCTGTATTTGTAGCTTTACCACTTGAAAACTTAACATTTGCAAGATTTAAGTCAAGTTCTGCTTTTTCTTTTGCAAGTTTAGCATTATCAATAGCTGACATATCATTATAATAAGTTATCATATTATTTTCTGCTACCTGTACAAGCTGATACTTTGCGGCATCAAAATTGTATCTTTGAATTTGTGAATCTTCCAAAGAAGTATCTGCCGACTTTTTTAAATTCTCAACAGTAGCATAAGATGATGCTTTTGAGGCAAGCTGAGAAACATAAGACGGACTATCAGGGTCAGGCTCTTGCATTTTGCTTTCTATTTCATTTGCCATTTCACGATATTTTTCTGCTACCTTTGAATTAGTATCTCCAAAGTCTTTTCTAAACTTATTATAATTTATATTATTTTTTAAAACAGTGGCATTATACTCTTCAATAAGCCCTTGTATTTCTCCATACTCAAGCTTATTATCCTTTAACTTATCCCATTCTTCCTGTGTTCTTGAAAATGCAGGATTTGCATATATAGTTCCTGATACACTTATACTTCCTACAAGTGCAAGTGCAAGTATTGATTTTATATTTTTCATATTTTTCTCCTTATAACTTCTAAATTAAACTATTGTTATTCACATAGAACCTAACAGTTGCTGTAAATATATCATCATTTACCTCAACATTTAGATTTCCACCTTGTGCCTCAACTAAATTCTTAGCTATTGCAAGCCCTAGACCAAACCCCTCTGTATTTCTTGAAACATCTCCTCTTGCAAATCTTCCTAAAAGTTTCTGAGGGTCATCTATAATCTCTCTTTCAGAAATATTTTTAAATTTAATATCTACAAACTCCTTATTAATAATGCAATCTATGTATGCCCTACTATTTGCTAGTGCATATTTTGTAATGTTTACTATCAAATTTTCAAATATGCGATATGTTTTCTTGGCATCAAGATTTAATATAAGTTTTTCATCAGGTAAACTCCACCTAAAATCTATTCCGGACTCTTCCATTTTATCACTATATTCAAGTCTTAATCCTTTCAATAAATTTACAATGTCTACCTCTTCAAGTTCAAGCTTTAAATTTCCTGTACTTGCCATACTCATTTCAAAAAGGTCATCTATAAGCCCCTTTAACCTCATAGACTTTGTGTCTAATATATCAATGTACTTATTTCTCTCTTCCTCACTTATATTCTTATCTTTCAAAAGATTTATATACATAATAATCGCAGTAAGCGGTGTCTTTAAATCATGCGACATATTGGTTATAAGTTCAGATTTTGATTTTTGAATCTCAAGTTCCTTTTCTATCGCAATCTTCATTCCCTTACTTATAAGTAAAAGTTTTTGTTTAAATTCCTCAAGTTCTCCAAGTTCCTCATCTATTGTAACATCTAAGTTTCCCTTTGACATAGCATCAAGTTGGTCATATATAAGTAGCCATTGTCTTTTCATAGGTTTCATTTTATAGTTTAGAATAAAGAAAACTACAAAGCAATAAATAGCAAAACCATATATATTATTGAACTTAAATAATGTTAATGCTGATAAAACTACAAACTCGCCAATTACAATCTTTAGTATTCCCTTTGATATATTTTCATTAAAATCAATATTTAAAAGTCCATTATAAAATTTTATAATCAGCTCTACTACTTTAACTATAAACTTTCCTATAATACTTCTTTCACTAAAATATCTCTTTAATCCTAGTCTTGGTATTCCACACAATGCAACAGTAGACCAAAATATAACAAATAATGCTTGTATCCAAAATAATGTATTTAATATTAAAAACATAATTTGTGAGGCTAGCACACTTAGCAGTACATTTATAAATCTATCTAATATACTTACATCACTTATTGCTATAACAACACCTCTTGAAATATAAGATACACATATCAGCATTTCCAATACTAAAGTAAAAATAACAATCTCAATAGGCATATTAGAGGGATCTTTAGTATCACTATTATAGTCTTTAAGGAAAGATACCACTACTCCTAAAAGAAATATTACAATAAAAATAACTAACATTACCGCAAGGAATACATCTAACCTATAATTTATATTTACATTCTGAGCATTATAATAACCAAAGAATATATCAGGATTAAATTCATATTCAAATGTCAAATTCTTAGGCCCTTTAAATGCAATGTCAAATTCTTTCTTTACACTCTCAGCATTATCTACATAACTGTTTAAACACTCTTCTACAGGATTAAATATTTTATAGTTCTCTAAGGCATTTACCAAAGAATTACTTGCAATATCTGAATGAGTATCTAGCTTTACATCATTTTCCAAAATACTCATCACACCTAAATCATTATATTGTAATACTATTTTAGATGTTCTTGTATTATCAAATCTATCTCCTTTATATTCCTTTATAATGTTTCCTGTATTATCAATTACTCTATAATTTAAGAAATTTTTAAAATCATTATATTTGTAAGTCCAAATGTTTGCTCTATTATTTATTAGATTGCTTAAAAATACTATATTATCATCAGTATCACTATTAGAATCTTTTGTCTTAATATCTAAAAATGTTTCCTGATTGGTTCTAACTTTTCCTGCCAGTTCATCGCCTATTTCCTTATATATTCCCATATTGAAATTTATAAGTTCAATAGCAAGTTCCTTAGCCTGTTCTCCTTGAATCTCTCCTGTATTCCATTTTTTTTGTGCCTCTTTCATTTCAAGCTTATCTATATATGAGTATGAATTAACAAATAAGATTGAAAATAAAACAATTAAGACACTTACTATAATGACTGCGATATTATATCTGTTTTTCGATTTTATAGCCAACTCCCCACACCACCTTTAAATATTTCGGACTCTTAGGATTAGGTTCTATTTTTTCTCTTATATTTCTTATATGCACCATAACTGTATCTGTATTTATTGCGATTTCCTGCCATACTCTTTCATAAATTTCCTCTGCTGAGAAAACTCTTCCTACATTTTCCATTAACAATAAAAGTATTTTAAACTCCATAGGGGTAAGCTTTACCAAATCTCCGTCAACTCTTACCTCAACAGTGTCTTCATTTAATTCAAGCCCACCCACAACATGTATCTTGGAATTATCTTGAGCTTTTTCCAAAGAGCTACTTTCAAGCTTATCCATAAATCTTTTATATCTTTTTATCTGAGCTTGCACTCTGGCAAGTAACTCCATAGGTGTAAATGGCTTTGTTATATAGTCATCTGCTCCCATATTAAGTCCAATTATTTTATCTATTTCTTCTGCCTTTGCAGATAAAAAAATAACAGGAAAATCATAGTTTTGCCTTAAATTTACGGTCATTGTAATTCCGTCCATTCTAGGCATCATAATATCTATAATTGCAAGGTCAACCTCATGTTCTTTTAGTCTTTCAAGCCCCTCAACTCCGTCTTTAGCTTGATAAACCTCATACCCCTGTCCTTTTAATAAAACTGCAAGTCCCTCTCTTATTTCTACATCATCTTCTACTAATAATATGTTCCCTTCCATATTTTCTCCTAATTATCTCAAACTTACTTTAACTAAAATTATGTTCATTAAATTTATGTTCTATTTAAACTAGCATTTTACATTCAAGATTGTATCATTTATTTTTAAATTACCACTGCTACAAAAAAGAAAGTTTTTCTAAAGAGTAAGACCATTATATTATATATTTATACAATAAAATAAAGGTACTACCTAAATTTACCTAAGTAGTACCCTAAATACTATTCAAATAATATATTTCTAAATTTAATCTATCCTAGTTTCTAAATTCTTACTATCTAGTTCTTCTAATAAACTAGCCTTTATACTTAATATATCTGAAAATACAGGATTTGATATTCCTCTCTCTACTAATTTTAAAACTTGTCTTGCATTATATAATATATTTTTTTCCGTTTTTTTATCAAGAGTAACTGCATTTCCAGTATTTTTATCTATGTATTCATTTAAAATATATTTTTGAGTTATTGGAAACATATTCTGTATTAAAAAAGCAGTATCTCTTCCAAGTAGTTTGCCAAAACATATAGTATTACACTTAGGATTTTTAATACTTTGTCCTCTCTGTTTTTCTATTTTTTTATTCACAATAGCCTTAAATTTTTCTATTTTAGAAGATACGGGAACAATCCATAATACTTCACATCTCTTCTTATCTGAAAATGCATAAAAACAAGGACGATTATGAGATTTATTATTTTCTTTATTTTTATTTTTGGGTAAATTTTGTTGCTTATCATACTTTAAATAAAAATCATCTTTTATAAAATAAAAGTGTCCTTGTTTCATAAATCCTCCTTTTAAAAAAGCATTAAGACCTAGTCTAAACTAAGCCTTAATGCTAAAAATTTGAACCCAACTATTTGTTTAACTCCGCTCGTTGGTTAGCCGAGATACATTTGAACCCAACTACTTGTTTAGCTCCGCTTGTTGGTTAGCCGAGAAATATTTTATATAATGAATATAGCGCAAAATTATTTAATTTGTCAAGTTAATATAACTTTTCTCACTATCCCTTTAAGTATCTTTTAACTACTTTTCTTATTAGAATCTTGTTTAGCTTTATCTTTTGAATTTGACCTTTCAGGTCGCTCTTTTCTAGGCTGATTTTGTGAGTTAGAATTTCTTTTATCTTGGAACTCTCTATCTGAAAATCCTCCTCTATCTCCAAAATTCCTATTAGAAAATTCTTCTCTATCATCAAATTCTCTATCTTTAGAAAATCCTCTGTAATCTGAAAATTGCCTATCATTAGAAAATTTTCTATCATCTGAATTTCTATCATTTTCAGAGTCTCTATTATCAAAATAACCTCTTTCATCAAAAGAATTTCTATCAGAATTTCTATCCGAATTTCCATTGGAATCTCTATTAGAATTTCTATCCGAATCTCTATTTAAATCTTCATTAGAATTTCTGCCTGAGTTGTTTTTTCCTCTTCCTCTAGGTGGCTGTCCTTGTGGTGGTTGTCCTTGTGGTCTTCCTCCCTGTGGTGGTTGACCCATTCCACCTCTTCCTCCACTTTCTCCGGTAGTTGTATTTACGCCTTCAACTGTAACTTCCTTGGTGTCATCTCCTGTCTTTATTGTAAGTTTATCTCCTGTTTTTACACTGCTTGAAGAGAATAATAAATCTGAGAAGTTTTTCTTAGCCTCTATGTTAAATAAAGTATTTCCACTTGCATCGGTAATGGCTATATTGGTATTCTTATTTTGTGTGCTGTCATAAAATACCTCTACGCTGTTTTGGGTTGAGGCATCTGAAAAGCCTTGTGCCATTCCACTTGAACCAAGTCCGATGTAAGTACCACCTGTTATAACTGCCTCTCCGTTATAATCTAATGTAGCATTTCCGTCATCAGTAGGCCCATACACTATTAGTTCGCCACCATTTATATAAACTTGACCATTTGAATCAATTCCGTCACCTGCCGCATCTACATATATAGTACCACCCTCTACCTTAAGCCAAGTATCTGTTTGGTTTTGATTTGAAAATCTTTCCTGTTCTTCCTCTGATAGACTCTTATCTGCCTTTTCCCTTGCATTAATTCCGTCATCTGTTGAAACTATATTTATATTTCCACCATAAAGCTCTATTTGTTTTCCCTCAAGTCCCTCCTCGGACTCTTTTATATCAATATTTCCATTGTATATATATAAATTTCCCTCAGTAGTTATTCCCTTGCCTTTTGCATTTACCAAAAGTTCTGTATTTTCAACCACTACTGAATCTTTACCCTTTATTGCATTGTCCTTAGAAGTTAAATTCAGCTTACCGGAAATAATAGTTAAGTTATCTTTACTCTTTAAAGCAGAGGCTGCATTTCCCAAAACTGTTAATGTTCCATTTCCATTTATTACTAAATCAGAAGATGAGAAAACTGCTGCATCCGGTTCATCTTCGCCCTCTGCATAAGTATATTCACCGGCATCGCTAAGAGTATTTTCAGTTGAATCTGCTAATGTAAGCACAACCTTTTTAGCTTTACTTATATTAATTGCAGATGTAGTACTGCTTGTAATATTTGTTCCATTGAGTACAATATGAACTAAATCTTCATCGCCTGCTTTAACTACCAGACTACCGTATTTTAACTCTCCACTTAAAACATAAGTTCCTGCTTTTGTAATTGTAACAACTCCTCCTGAAACTTCTGCTCCCTCTCCATTTACAGTAGCACTATCTCCTGAAAAGTCTATCTTTACTCCGTCTGTACTTGTATCTAAATCTTCGGCAGAATATATAGTAGTTAAATCTCTATTTACATTTGTATTTGAAACCTTATCTGTACTTTCCTTACTGCTTTCTTTACTATTATCTTTTGAAATCACACTACTTTCTGATACTGCATTTGAAGTAGTATTTTCTTTATTTGAATTACTTGATGCACTTGCATTATTTGCACAAGCTGTAATTGAAACTATTCCTAATGTAAAAAGTATTGCACCCTTTACGCTTTTCGACTTTAATTTATTCATATTATTTTCTCCTTTACACTTTAGGTATATTAATTATTATTTATTATTTATTGCTGTGCCAATTAAATTAACATCTAAAAATGTGTATAGTGTGAAAATATGTGTACTTTATATGATAAATTTACGACTTAATTATGTATTAATCTAAAAGCATTTCACTCATAACTAAATTACTAAAATCAAAACCTTTATCAGTTAGTCTTAAATAAGGTTCTGAATATTCTAAAAGCTCCATATTGACAAACTTCTTTATAGGCTCATAGAAAATCTTAAATGGGTCTTGTCTAAATTTTTCTGCAAATTGTTCTAAGTCAACACCTCTTGTAAGTCTTAGACCTAAAAACATAAATTCTTCCATCATTGCTTTTTCATCAAGTTCCACAATTTCTTGATAAAGTGGAGTAATATCTCTTTTCATACGAATTTTTAGATAATTATGTATATCTCTTTCAACATGAAATCTTCTGTTATATACATAACTTGATGCTCCAAGCCCTAAACCTAAGTATTCAACGTCAGTCCAATACCCAATATTATGCTTACATTCAAAGCCTTTTTTAGCATAGTTACTTATTTCATATCTTTCATAACCATTTGCACGAAGATATTCCTTAGTAAGATAATACATGCTTCTTTCAGTATCTTCATCAGGAAGTTCTTTTCTATTCTCCATTTTTGCATATTTTTTATAAAATGGAGTCCCTTCTTCTATAATCAGAGAATATGCTGAAATGTGTTCGGGCTTTAGTCTCACTACCTTTCTTAATGTTTCTTTCCATGAATCAAGTGTCTGATTTGGAATTGCACTCATAAGGTCAACATTTACATTTGTAAAGCCAACTTCCCTTACTAGTTGAAAGCTTTCTAAAAAATCACTGAAAGTGTGTATTCTGCCAAGTGCCTTTAGTTCCTCATCATTTGCAGATTGTAGTCCAAGACTTATTCTATTTATTCCACTTTGCCTATAAAATCTAAGTTTATCAGCACTTACAGTTCCCGGATTACATTCAATAGAAATTTCAGCAGAGGCTGCAACTACAAAGCTTTCATATATAGCACTCATAATGTTTGAAACCCAAGTTCCTTTTAAAATAGACGGCGTTCCACCACCTATAAAAATTGTACTTATATAACGGTCTGTATAAATTTTTCCTTGAGTCCTTATCTCCTCAACAAGTTGATTTACATAAGACTTTTGCAAAACATCTCCTGATACTTCAGAACTAAAATCGCAATAATAACATTTCTTTGAGCAAAAAGGAATATGAATATAAAGTTCAAGTGCCTTTTTGCCACCAATATCTCTAAACATATTTAATCCTCATCTAATTTTAATACACTCATAAATGCTTTCTGAGGTACTTCCACACTTCCTATCTGACGCATACGTTTCTTTCCCTCTTTTTGCTTTTCAAGAAGTTTTCTCTTACGAGAAATATCGCCACCATAACATTTTGCAAGTACGTCTTTTCTCATTGCCTTAACTGTTTCTCTTGCTATAATCTTTCCTCCTACTGCCGCTTGAATAGGTATTTCAAAAAGATGTCTTGGTATTTCTTCTTTAAGTCTTTCACACATTCTACGTCCTCTATCATATGCTGAGGCTGAATGTACTATAAATGATAGTGCATCTACTTCTTCTCTATTTATAAGTATATCAAGCTTTACCAAACTTGACTTTTCATATCCCTTAAGGTCATAGTCAAGTGAGGCATACCCCTTTGATCTACTCTTTAAAGCATCAAAAAAATCATAAATAATTTCATTTAAAGGAAGTTCATATTTAAGCATTGCTCTATTTGCCTCTATATATTCTATTCCTAGATATGTTCCTCGTCTTTCTTGACAAAGTGTCATTATAGCACCTACATATTCCTTTGTAACCATAATCTCAGCCGAAACAATAGGTTCTTCCATATGCTCAATTTCAGTAGGTTCAGGTAAATTTGAAGGGTTTGTAAGCTCTATCATCTCTCCATTTGTCTTGTAAACTCTATAAACAACCCCCGGAGCAGTAGTAACCAAGTCGAGATTATATTCTCTCTCAAGCCTTTCTTGAATTATCTCAAGATGTAAAAGTCCTAAAAATCCACATCTAAAACCAAAACCAAGTGCTAAAGAAGTTTCAGGCTCATAAAAAAGTGAGGCATCATTTAATTGTAACTTTTCAAGTGCATCTCTAAGGTCAGGATACTTTGCACCGTCTGCCGGATACAAACCACAATATACCATAGGAGTTACTTTCTTATACCCCGGAAGTGGCTTATCACAAGGAAATTTTGCATTTGTTATAGTATCTCCAACCCTTGTGTCCTTTACATTTTTAATGCTTGCAGTGATGTAACCTACCATTCCTGCACTCAGTTCATCACAAGCTATAAACTGCCCTGCTCCAAAATAACCTACCTCTACTACTTCAACGCTTGCCCCTGTTGCAATCATTTTTATGGTATCGCCTTTTTTTACATTGCCCTCTTTAATTCTAACAAATACAATAACTCCTCTATAAGAATCATATAGTGAATCAAAAATAAGTGCCTGTAACGGATTATCTCTATTTCCTTTTGGTGCAGGTATCTTCTCTACAATCGCCTCTAAAACGTCATCTATATTAATTCCATTTTTAGCTGAAATTCTAGGTGCATCTTCTGCCTCAATTCCTATAACATCTTCTATTTCTTCTACAACTTTTTCAGGGTCTGCACTTGGTAAGTCAATTTTATTAATTACAGGAAATACTTCCAAGTCATGATCAAGTGCTAAATATACATTTGCAAGAGTCTGTGCCTCTATACCTTGAGCCGCATCTACTACAAGTATTGCTCCGTCGCAAGCTGCAAGCGATCTTGAAACCTCATAATTAAAATCGACATGCCCCGGAGTATCTATAAGGTTAAATATATATTCATTTCCGTCTTTTGCCTTATATACTGTACGAATTGCTTGACTCTTTATCGTAATTCCTCTTTCTCTCTCAAGATCCATATTGTCAAGAACCTGATCTTGCATTTCACGGCTTGTTAAAAGTCCTGTCTTTTCTATAATCCTATCTGCTAAAGTTGACTTTCCATGGTCTATATGTGCTATTATACAAAAATTTCTAACTTTACTCTGTTCAAACATCAATATCTCTCCCAATATACTATATCTTTAATATTTAAAGCAAAACTGTTATTATAGAATACCATTTTAGCATTATTCTTGCAAGTTTCTATCTTGACAAGCTTTGTTATTTAGAATAAAATGATACAGTATGTTTAGTTGAACTGTCCGTGTCCAGACTTCATTACTAAGCTTCATATTGAAATGTTGTATAGAGGTTATTATAAATCATTTATCTATTACATATACTTATGTTTTGTTTTATAAACCACTCACAACATTCCTGCACCACATTATACACATAGAAAACTTGGGAGGTATAGAAGATTGGCTAATATTAAATCTGCTAAAAAAAGAATTAAAGTCGCAGCTGCTAGAACTGAAAGAAATAAAGCTATAAAATCAAAGGTTAAAACAGCTATAAAGAAAGTAAATTCAGCTGTTGTAGCAAAGGATAAGGAACTTGCAAGCACTGCATTACATGATGCAGTTGTAGAGCTTACAAAGGCTACAAGTAAGGGAGTTTTCCACAAGAATACTTCTTCACGCAAGATTTCAAGACTTGCTAAATTAGTAAATACTGTTGAATAATTAAATTTGCAGGTGTGTAAACCGTCATAGCACACCTGCATTTTTTAGCTCACAATAAGTAAAGTTATCATATTTTTATCATCTATAATTCCTGTCTTTGCCCTTGTTTCCATTTCAACACACATTTGAAGATAATTTTTTAAATTATTCTTATCAAATCCCCTTGCCTGCTTTATCAGCTTTTCAACTATAAATTTTTTTAAATTTATAGTTTCAGCTATTTTTTCACTATTAATACCTAATTCTGACATGTCCTTTACAATTAGTAATTGATTAAATTGTCTTGCAATCAGATAAAGTATATTATAGGGCGATTCTTTAAGGGCTAACATATCATTATATAGTTTAAGTGCCTTTGAAATTTTCTTATTTATCATATCACTCACAAGCTCAAACACCTTACTTTCAATACTTAAACTTGTTATTTCTAAAATGTCTTCCCTATTTATAAATTGATTATGCCCTGCATAAGATATAAGTTTTGCTAACTCATTGCTTAGCCTTTCCATGTCATTTCCAACATACTCCAAAAGCAAGTATTTATTGGCAGTAGACATACTCTTACCTACACTTTTTACTCCCCTTTCAATCCAATCTATAAGTTCCTTAGTATCAGGGTGTACTAGCTTAAGTGTATACCCCATACTTTTTACCTTTTTAAACAATTTATTTCTTTCGTCTACATTTTCCTCTACAAAGACCACATGTGTAGTAGCCGGAAGATGTTCAATATATTTATTTACTTGCTCATTTGTGATCTTAAACCAGTTTGAATTTTCTATCACTATACATTTTCTATCAGCTAAAAAAGGCATAACCTGCGATTTAGTTATAAATAAATCCACATCTATATTTTTCCCCTCTAAAAATGTATAATTCATAGAATTTCCCCTTGAAATTGCCGAGGAAAGCCTGTTTTTATAATATCTTTTTAGATAATCCTCATCGCCATATAATAAATAAATAGATTTAAATTTATCTTCTTTTATATCCCTATTTACCTCTTTCATTTCTCTTCCTTTACTTTAACATTCCAACTATATTTAATGTTTTTCCGTCAGTTTCAAGTATAACTGCTCCGTTTTTATCAGTCTCAAATACATCTACATTATTTACTTCAAGTCTTTCTAAAACCTCTCTATGAGGATGACCATAAGTATTATTTTTAGCACATGAAATAACTGCATACTTAGGAGTTGCAGCAAGTACCAAAGTTTTGCTAGTAGCAGAAAATGAACCATGATGACCAACCTTAAGGCAAGTTAAATTTTTAAGTTTTTCCAAGTTCTCAGGCACATAAACCTCTTCACTTACCTTGCCACTATCCCCTGTAAAAAGTGCCGAAAAATCTTTTTCATTATATAATAATGTAATACTTTGCTCATTTACCTCTTTAGTTATCTCCTCATGACCACCATAAGGCCATATACATTCAAAACTTCCTGCATTTGTAAAAAATTTAAAACCTGCCTCTATATACTCAATATCTATATTTGCATTTTCTAAACTCTCAACTATATAACTATACTCCTTTGCTCCCTTTGCCATAGTTGGTAGATATACTTTGTTGATGTCAATGTCTTTTACATTTTCTATAAGCCACAAAAAAGCATTAGTATGATCTCTATCTGCATGTGTTAAAAATACCTTATCAAATCTTTTGATTGCCTTTGACTTAGCCACCGGCTCAAGTATAAATCTACCTGCCTGCTTATTAGTGGTACTTCCTGAATCTATGAGTATGTTTTCATTTCCTGATTCAACTATTATACTATCCCCTTGCCCTATATCCAAGTAGGTAATTTTTGTTTTTTTAATTGTAAATGTAATCGGCAAAAGCATTATTATAAATAGCATATATGCAAATGTAAGGCTACATAACTTGTAAATATCCCTTTTAAATACTTTTTTATTTTTTTTAATTAAAAACCCCATAAGAACTAGCACTAAGTAGTAAATTAATATTTTAATTAAACTTGGTCTGCCTGTAAGTACCTTTGCAAATGGAAAGCTAAGTGAAAGTTGTGCTAAAAATCTATACAATTTAAGTATATAGACTGAAAGCCCACTTATAAAAATACTTAATTTAAATGAGAAAAATGATATAAATACTGCCCCTATCGCAGACCATATAACTAATGCCATAAGTGGAATTACAAAAATATTTAGAATTACAGAATAAATAGAAAATGAAAAAAAGAAATAACTTATTATTGGAAGAGTACATATCTGCACTGTAATTGATATAACTATACTCTGTAAAATGCTGTATTTTATACCTTTTTTATTGAACTTAAAATATTTTACCAAATAAGTCCCAATACTTATTGAAATGACTGCTAAAAATGAAAGTAAAAATGAGATTTGAAATATTTGAAATGGAGAAATTATCAAAATAATAACTGCTGAAAAACAGGCTGCACTCAATAAATCATAACTTCTACCAAGATACTCTGCAACAAATACAGTTATAAGCATAGTAACTGCCCTTATTACACTTACGCCACCACCTACAAGTCCACTGTACATAAGTAATAAAATTGAGGCTAACAGTCCTGAAACTATAAAATTAAATTTAGCTTTTTTTCTTAATAAAAAATATACACTCATTCCAAGTATAGATATATGCAAACCACTTATTGCAAGCAAATGTGCCATGCCTGAATCTCTATATAAATTATAGTCCTTATCTTCAATTAAGTTTTTTGCCCCAAATAATGCTGCACTAAGAAAAGCAGCCTCCTCTTTTTCATAAATAATTGAAAGTCTTTCAAGTCCTGAAACTCGTATATTATTTAAAAATACTTTAAATACATTAACTCTATTATCTAATACTTTAATGCTCTTAGCTGAAATTAGCTCCTCTACCCCAATAGCTTTGTAATATAAATATGCGTCAAACTCCCCGGGGTTTGTTGCAGGTTTTATATCCATAAGTTTACCTGTAACCCTTACCTTATAGCCACTCTTAAGCTCTACCTCAAGTTCCTTTTTTAGATAAACTATTACTTTTCCTGCTCTTATCTGTATTGTAGTATCTTTTTCAACTATTTCATCAACTACTATATCTCTTTCAACCTTTATACTAGGTTTGACATTTTTATTTGTAAATGTATTTTTTGCAAAAAACATACAAAGCATACCTAGTATAAAAAAGGCTGAAAATAGTATTATAAATTTGCTGTATTTTTTCATTAATACAGCTAAAATAGCCATTAAAACAATTATAAATATAACCTTTATACTCATTTCATATCCCACCAGCTCTCCAAGCACAAATGAAATTGTAATCAGTATCCAAGGTCTTTTCATTATTTTGTTATCTCCCTTTCAAAGAAAGTGTCCAAAGAAATTATATCTCTATAAAGATAGTTCTTTGAACCGTCAACAGATATTTGTACTTTTTTTATCTCAGGTACTTCCGTAAGAGAATTCACAAGGGAATATATAGCAATAGATTCTTTTTGCCCTTGAATAGGTGTCAAAAACTCCTTATCAAAGTTTACATAACATATTCCGTCAACTACTGAACTACTTATAAATTTGGTATTTGCCGGTATTGTCCTTTGTAAGCCTGAAGTCCTAGGGCCTAGTAAAAGTTCCTCTATAATAATTTTATCTATTGAAGTATTTACATCATAAAAAACTTCTCTTTTTTCAGGCACAAGATTCTCTCCTGAATCATCTGCAAAATATAAATTAAGTTCAGACTTTTGATAAGAATTTACATCTGATACACTATCTATAAATAAGCTACCTGACAATGCCCCAAAAGCCTCTCCTCTTGAATCTAAAAGTGCCTCCTCTTCTGAAAAAAAGTTAATATCATCTATTCCCTCAATTTGAGTAAGTGTCTTTGTAAATGCTGCCAAAGCTAAAATCTGTCTGTCATAATCCATAGATGTAAACTTTTTATCAAAGTAAACATATAAAGTATTGCCCTCAATCTTTGATTCTTTATACCTTACCTCATCTTTTAAAGGATATTCTATACCGGTTGTTCTGTCTTCAGGTGGTACATAAATTTTTGAAATTAATTCATTGATAAGGTCAACTTTATCAGTAGTTTCTGTACTATATTTAACAGATTTTAAGCTCTCTGCTTTCTCATCTAAATAATATAAATTATATTCCCCATTTTCAAGTTCATTTAAATGACTTTGCTTTGTAGTTTTTTTACTAGGAAAACAGGAACATAAAAGTATACAACAGATAAATGATAATGCCAAACTAACAATATTTCTTTTTAAATTTAACATAAAATCTCCAAACAAAATCCAAACTTAAGATTTCTTCTTTCTATAAGTCAAAGGGATTCTTATAAGGAAAGTTGAACCCTCTCCCTCTTTACTTGTAACATTTATAATGCCCTTATGCCTAAGCACTATATTTTTAGCTATTGCAAGTCCAAGCCCTGTTCCACCTGTTTCCCTTGAACGAGCCTTATCAACCCTATAAAATCTTTCAAAAATAGCCTCCTGCAATTCCTCAGGAATACCCACTCCTGAATCAATAACCTTTAAGTAAAAAAACTTATGGTCAGCATCTAATAAAATCTTTATAAAGCCCTCATCTTTGTTGTATTTTATAGCATTTTCAACTAAATTACTTATCGCTAAAGAAAGCTTTGTTTCCTCTACCTCAGCCTCTACCACTCGTATAGACTCAAATTCTATCTCAATCTTTCTCTTATCAGCTATTGGCTTTAACCTCTTTATAATCTGCTCAATAAGTGAATTAATATTAATTTGAGAAGTTACAAGGTCTACTTTTGCCTTATCAAGCTTAACTAAAGACAGTAAATCGTCTATAATCTTTGATTCCCTGTCTATCTCATTTGATATATCTGTCATAAATTCCTTGTACTGCTCTAAAGTAACCCCCTCTGAAGTCATTAATGAATCAGCAAGTACACGAATAGAAGTTATAGGAGTCTTAAGTTCATGTGAAACATTTGCAACAAATTCATCTCTTAAATTATTCATATCCTTTAACTTTTTAAATATTGAGTTTATAGCCTCTGAAATTTTCTTAGTTAAACTATATTGTTTTACATCAATCACATCATCTAAAACCCCCTCTGAGGCTACAACTATTGAGTCTTTAAGCTGATTTAAAGGTCTTACTATTGAAGTTGCTATAAAAAGTGAAATTGCAAATAGAAGCAGACACATAATAATGTTAAGCATTAAAATTTTATCTTTTGTACTCTCTAAAATACTTAAATTTCCTTTTGTAGAAGAGTATATAAGCAATACCCCCTCTACATTTCTATTTTTAAGTTCTTCATTTCCGATGTCTGTCCCTGAATTTGCTGTAATCTGAACTCCATATATAGGTAAAGTCTGTATTATATAATTCTTTTTATCATTATATAAATTTGTATTTTCCCCTCTAAAACACCTCACAACCTCTTTTGCCACATGAAAACTTCCCTTTGAAATCTCAAATGTATCTTTTATAATGCGATAATCCTTATTTATTACTAAAATTCTGCCACTAAAAACATTTGCAAGATTTTCAATAGAGGCATTTATCTGTATTGCATTTATATCTGTTTCATCTTTTATATCCAAATATGAGGAAGTTCCTATATTGTCGGCAATGATTGCTGCTTGAGATTGAAGTGAAATCTGCTTATCCTCTATGTGAGTCTTATAAAAACTTCTAACTAGCACTCCACCATAAGTAAGTAATGGAATAATACATACCAAAAAAATCACAAAAACTAATAACCACTTCAAATTTATAGGAAAAATACTTAGCCTTTTTTTTGCCTTTTCCATAATCTAGTCCTGAATTTTATTTGAAACCATAATCGCAACTGTTCCAACACCTACATGTGTTGCAACAGATAATGATAATTCATATATTCTTATCTTTCCTGTATTTGGAAATTCTTTCTCTAATTCATTTTTTAACTGAGTAGCTTGCTCAAATGCATCAGCCTGTAATATACTTAAAGAAACATTTTTTGCCTCTTTATCATTAAATTTTTCCTGTAACTCCTTTTTTGTCCCCTCAATCATAATATCCTTTGCTTGTTTAGGAGTCCTTGCTTTTGCAAAAGGTTCTATCTTTCCCTCTTTTAAATAAAGCACCGGTTTAATCCTAAAAAGTGTACCTAGTGCAGCGGCTGCAGCACTTATTCTACCACCCTTTCTAAGATATTTTAAACTATCCACACTTAAATAAGCTACTGAATCTAATGCCTCCTTAAGTAAAATCTCTACTATCTCCTCAGGAGTCTTTCCCTCAGCGATTAACTGCTTTGCCTCAAGTGCAGATTGGAGCTGTGCAGCTGCAATCCTTTTATTATCTACTACAAAAACCTTACCTGCATATTCATCTTCTTTAGAAAGCATTATAGCAGTTTCACATGAACTTGATAAACTAGAGGACATAGGTATGTGGATTATAGCCTCATGATCTTTTAAAATCTCGTCCCAAAGCTCGGTTATAAACCCCGGAGAGGGTTGAGAAGTAGAAATGTCAGCATCATTTTTTTGTAATTTAAAAAATTCCTCTCTAGTTAAATTAATACTGTCCAAATAATCCTTTCCGTCAATATTAAATGGCATAGGGACTATATATAGACCTTTTTCCTCGCCCTCTGCCTTTGTAAGCCCACAATTTGTATCTGTAATTACTGCAATTTTCATAAATCCTCCATAAGTTTTTGGTATAATGTATTATATATATTTTATTAATTATACATCTAAAAATCAAGTAGTTCATATCACTTTACAAAACTAAATAATAATATTAATATATTTATAGAATACTTGAAGTAATGGTACGAAAGGAGGTTTTATGGGAGAAAAAGATATAGCAGAAAAGACTCTAGTAGCATTTAATGATGTCTTTTCAGATATTGTTAATGTGCTACTGTTTAACGGAAAAAAAGTAATTAATGAAAATGAATTAAAAGACGCAACTGTTCAATCAGTTTACAAAGAAGATAAGAAACTTAGAGAACAAATAAGAGATACTGCAAAATATTGGGAAAATAACAATATTCATATTGCACTTATGGGAATTGAAAATCAAACAGAACAAGAAGATGATTTGCCACTCAGAATAATCGGTTATGACGGAGCATCTTATAGAAATCAGCTTTTTTATAAAAAAGATAGTAGTGGTAGAAGAGTAAAAAATACCAATCCAAGATTTCCTGTAGTAACTATTGTTTTGTATTTTAGTACACAACCTTGGAAGAAATCTCTTAGTTTGTATGAAAGCCTTGATATACCTGAAGAATTAAAGCCATTCACAAATGATTATAAAGTTAATTTGTTTGAGATTGCTTACCTTACTGATGAACAAGTTGCTATGTTTCAAAGCGACTTTAAAATAGTTGCAGATTTTTTTGTACAGTTGAGAAAGTACGGAAAGAATGCAACATTTACAGATGATATTATGATTCATGTAGATGAAATAACTCAGTTATTATCAGTTCTTGGACATAATGATATTGCACAAAAGCGTCAAAAAGTTAAAAAATTGAAAGGAGAGATTACAAGTATGCATGATCTTTTTACTAAAGTAGAAGAAATTGCTAGAGAAGAGGGACTAGAACAAGGTCTAAAACAAGGATTAGAGCAAGGTCGAGAACAAGGATTAGAGCAAGGACTAGAGCAAGGACTAGAACAAGGACTAGAACAAGGACTAGAACGAGGACGATTAAATACATTTTACTTCTTAGTAAATAATGGTTCTCTCCCATTAAACCTTGCAACTAAATTTACAAATATGTCAGAGGAAGAATTTGAAAAAAATATGAAAGAATATTTTGAGAAAAATCCTGAAATTGTTTAGTTTTAACCCTTAAAGACTGAAATCAACATAATATTGGTTTCAGTCTTTTTTACTACACAAAAACACTATTCTTTCAGTTCCCAATGTCCATTCTTTCCAACACCTACATATCTTAGATTGTCTATCTCTTTCGTAGTTCTTTCAATAGTCTTTACACTTACTCCAGCTTTATTTGCAACTTCTTTTCTTGTAATTTTGTTGTCCTCCCTTATTTTTTCTTTGATAAACTCTATAAGAGTTATCTTATCTTGAGGGACATTCTGAGCGACATTTCGAGCGACATTCTGAGGGACATTTCGAGGGACACTTTCTCCTCCAACTTTTTGAGTTGCAATCCTTTTCAGAGGAATAATTATCCTAAAAATATCTCCTTCTTCAAATGTCGGATTTTTACCTGAGTAAAGTTGTGTATACTTGTAGGTGTTTCGCATTCCTGAGCCAAGTTCATCTGCAAGACCTATTTCTCTGAAAACTTTCGATATAGCCGGATTTTTAGGAAATGGCTCAAACTTTTGTAAATCTAATGCTCCCATTCCATGAGCCAAGTTACTGCTTTCAATAGTAATCTTCTCATCATCAATAATCATTTTTGCAGGAAATCCACTTGAATAATCTCTATGTGCTAATGTATTCGATACTATTTCTCTAAGTATCCTATCTCTTGCATTAACATTTACAATTCCGTCTAAGACAAATAAATCATTCAAATGCTTTTGTCCAAATTCTATGAGTCTATCATAGCTATCAATTAAATTGGTTATTATAACATCTCTGTCATCATATCTATCCTTGTTTTCAACTCTAAATATTGCATCAGTCTTATGCTGAGGAAGAACTGACATAATTGAATTATCTTTTCCAAATAACAAAATGGCTGCTAATGTAATTCCCTCACGTCTTGTTTCCAAATCCGTCAAAATAAGATTTGCACTTCGTAAAAGTTCTTCATTACTCATATTTTCCCAAATATGATTTTTATTTCGTGCAATAGCCATTCTCTTGGCTCTATTAATAATAGAAGTATCAAGAAAATCAATATCAAGAATTTTTTCTCCGTTTTGAATTAACTTTTTTATTTCATCTATTGTCATATTTATTATTTTCACCCCTTTATTCCTCAATATTTTCTTGAACAAATATTACTTTTAAATATATAAAATTCTATTCCTCTCCCACCTCAACTTCCTTACAATCTCTCAAACTTAAACCTTTTGTATTTTAAATTTTATTCTATATCCCCTACTAAATCCCTTACTTATATTAAACCCCTCTCCTACACAAAAAAGCGACTAAGATAATTTCTTATCCTAGCCGCCCAAAACTTATATTAAATCAATCTAAACCAACAAATTACTCAATAGTAATTTGGTCAATCTTCTTGTTCTTGAAATGAATTGCATAATCATTTCCGTCTTTCTTACTACCAGTATTAACAATAATACCGGCTGTATTTACAACATAGAAATCACTATCTGCTGGAAGTCCGGAAATATTCCAAGTTTCTTTCTTAGCTCCTGCAACCTTTGTTCCATAAGTATTCTTAAAGTCATTAGTTGAAATTGTTACAACCTTATTTCTATCAGCTAATGCAACACTGTCCTCATTCTTATAAACTCTTACTATCTGGAACTTATCATCAGCACTAGCAGACACTAACTTACCAGCTTGATATACGCTCTTGTTCTTGTTTCCAAGTCCATTCTCTCCTTGTCCCTTGCTAGCAGATGCAGTCTTAAAGAAGAACTTAACTGACTCATCATCAAGAGTAACTGTCTGATTTCCTGTCTTCATAGAACCATCTGTATCTGGACCAAAGAAGTAAGCTGCAAGCTTTCCTGCATTGATGTCAGCTTGATGATCAGTTACAAACTTAGAATACTTGCTTGGAGTATTGTAATCATCATCTCCATGAATCTTTGCTATTGCGTTTGAACCTGTTGATGCAAACTCAACAAAGTGAAGTCCTGAAACCATTTTACCATACTCGTTGAATGCGTACTTCTTACCATTGATTGACTTGATTTCATTTGCTACAATCTTTCCGTCATTACCTGCATAGTACCAAGCATCACTACCATTATTGTAGTCATCCTTATTTAAGTACTGACCTGCAACAACCTTGAACCAACCCTTGGTCTTTCTAGCACCGTCTTGAGGTGTTGAGAAGTAACCAAATGTCTTTGTATAGCCAGCTCCACCCTGTCCTTCTCTTGCGTTAGGGCTTGTAGCCTTATCATTTGTTACATTTGAATCAGTAGATGTCTTCTTATACCAGTCAGCCATCATACGTCCATATTGATCAAATGCATACTTAGCACCATTGATTGATGCACTGTCTGTATCCTTTTGTTTCTTTCCTGATGCCTTGAAGTAGAACCATCTTGTTTGATCTGAATCCCAGAAGTCCTCACCCGGTTGTGAATCTGATGCGTTATTATCAACGATTGAGATTTCTCTCCAACCTGCTGCTAGAGAACCATCTGATTCATCACCGAAGTAGTACTCACCATTCTGCCATGAACTCTCATCAGTAGAGTTTACCATTTCACCTGTTTCACTAACCCAACCAAAGAGCATCTTACCATTCTCATTAAATGCATATCTCTTACCATTGATTGACTTAAGTGTAAGTCTTCCACCTGCTGACTTATAAGCCTTACCATTAGCACCGAAGTAGTACCAAATAGCGTTAGGCTCGTTAGCATCATCGCCTGCATTAGGATTGTCAACTGATACCCAACGATTTGTAACCATGGCACCGTTAGCATCAGTGTAATATAAATCATCATTTGACTCAACGAGAGAATCAACAACCATTTCTCCCTGATCATTTAAGTAAAACCAGTTCTCTCCTGATTTTGCCCAAGTATCTGTTACTTTCTCTCCACTCTTCCTGTAATATACCCATACACCATTTTCTTCCTGCCAGCCTGTAGCTGCAAAAGAAGTCATAGATGCACCGATTGCAAGAAGTGCCGCTGCAGAAACTACTGCTGCAATTTTAGTTTGCTTCTTCATAATAAATGCACTCTCCTTTTTATCTTTTTATTGAAATCCGCTTTAGTAAAGTTTCCTAACTGCGTTCAAGTCTTATCATACTACGAAAACTTAAAATTTTCAATACTTTTGTAATATGTTTTCTCCAAACTTGAACTTGGGTTAAGTATAAACCATCTGAAAATAAAATTCTATATATTTTCTATGGAAATTTTCTTACAAAAACCTTACTATATGATAGTTTTATCACTTATTTACTTTCAAAAATACCTCAACTATGCTATAATGTTCATTAAATGAGATTTTTAATCTAAAATGAACTAATTTTCAACTAGGAGGTATTTATGAATAAGATAAT
This sequence comes from uncultured Lachnoanaerobaculum sp., assembly GCA_937925515.1. Taxonomy (GTDB): domain Bacteria; phylum Bacillota; class Clostridia; order Lachnospirales; family Lachnospiraceae; genus CALALP01. The sequence goes on from CALALP010000098.1 coordinate 24,718, forward strand.
ACATATCTGTAGAGATATTTTAGAAAACCCTCAAATCACACAACGTGAACTTGCATTAAAGCTAAACATATCACTTGGTGCAGTCAACAACTATATCTCAAAAGCAATTAAACTTTCATATATAGAGAAATCAACTTCCTCTTATATTATAACAGAAATCGGAAAAAAACAACTTGAAAATTATAAAGTTGATAATGCAGTTATAATTGCTGCCGGATTTGGTTCAAGATTTGTTCCACTTACTTATGACACACCCAAGGGACTATTGAAAGTATATGGCGAAAAAATGATTGAGCGTCAAATAAAACAATTACATGAAGTCGGTATATTTGACATTACAATAGTAGTAGGTTACTTAAAAGAAAAATTTGAATACCTCATTGACAAATTCAAAGTAAAACTACTATATAATCCTGAATTTAAAAATAAAAATACATTAGCCACCCTCTATCATGCAAAAGATTTATTTTATAATAAGAATACTTATCTACTCGCCTCTGATAATTGGCTTAGAAATAATATGTATCATCTATATGAACCTAATTCATGGTATTCTGCCTCTTATATGGAGGGAAACACTAAGGAGTGGTGCATTTCATATAATAAAAAGGGAGTTATAACAAAGTTGGAGGTAGGGGGCAGTGATAGTTATGTAATGTATGGTCCTGCTTACTTTGATAAAGCATTTTCAAATAAATTCTTTCCTATTATAGAAAGTTATTATAAAAGGACAGGTACTGAGGAGTATTATTGGGAGCAAGTCCTTATGGATCTTATCAACTCACAAAATAATCCACTCCCTGACATATACATTAATCCTCAACCAAAAGAACAAGTGTATGAATTTGAAAACTTAGAGGAACTTCGTGCATTTGACGAACATTATAATCATTCTTCTGATAATGAGGCAATGAAACTTATTTCAAATGTATTTAATATACCTGAATATGCCATTACTGATATAAAATGTCTTAAAGCAGGCATGACAAATAAGTCATTTTTATTTAGCATTAATCTAAATAATAGGCTTAAAATTAATGCAGATGACATTAACATTTACAAAAATAACACAACCCTCAGATACATTTGTAGAATCCCCGGAAAGGGAACTGAGGAGCTAATAGACAGAAAAGCAGAATATGAAAACTACAAGGCTGTAAATAATCTATATATAACTGAAAATATCATTTACTTTGATTATAATACAGGTTATAAGATTTCAGAGTTTTATGAAAATTCAAGAAATTCGGACTTTCATAGCCAAAAAGACATAGAAAGTTGCATGGAAGTACTTAGAACACTCCATAAAAGTTCTTGTACCGTTAATCATGAATTTAATATAGAAGAAAGAATTAATTTCTATGAAAAGCTTTGTCTTAAATCAGGCGAAATACCTTTTGAGGACTATAACATTGTAAGGCAAAAAATGAATGAGTTAATCTCCTATCTTAAAACTCTTGATAGAACCAAGGTTTTAGCTCATATAGACAGCGTGTCTGATAACTTTTTATTTGTAAATGTTTATGGCAGGGAAGAAATACGACTAATAGATTGGGAATACGCCGGAATGGCTGATCCTTTGATAGACATTGCTATGTCTAGTATTTATTCTTACTTTAATAAAGAAGAAACTTTAAATTTGCTTGAAACATATCTTGAGCATACTCCAACTGATTTGGAGAAAAAAATCGTGTATGCCTATATGGCACTTGGTGGGTTTGCTTGGACTCTTTGGGCAGTCTATAAGTCTAGTTTAGGAGAAACTTTTGGCGAATATACATTGATAATGTACAGATATGCAAAAGACTATTATAATGAAGTAATGAATATAGATTAAAATAAAGTCTAGTTTACAGAAGTTTTTTTATAAAAGTAAGAAAAGAGTTACTTTCATTACTCTATTTCTATGTTATAATAGAGGATAGCTTTATTATTTATATATTTGGAGGAAAGGTAAATGAGAAAAGTTGGTTCACTTTACGCCTTAGCTTTAGCAGGCATTTTGAGTATATCATCAATAACCACAAGCTTTGCAGCCTCAGGTTGGCAACAGGAAAACAACAACTGGTATTACTATGACTCAAATGGAACAAAGCATAAGGGTTGGATACAAACTAAAGACGGATACTATTACATGGATTTATCAAGTGGCATTATGACAACAGGTTGGAAATCTGTAAATAAGAAATGGTATTATTTTAAAAATAGTGGTCTTATGAATATCGGTTGGGTTAAGGACAATGGTAGTTGGTTCTACAACCTTGCAGACGGAACTATGGTTATTTCAAGTTGGCTCAAAATAAGTAACAACTATTACTATATGCGTAGCAATGGTGCTATGGCAATAGGTTGGAGAAATATGAATGACTCTTGGTACTATTTTAAGCAAGACGGTAGATGTACCTTTGGTTGGAGAAAAATAAATGATAAATGGTACTATTTTAATACTGACGGAAAAATGGCTACTAATTGGGTTAAAATCGACAATGTTTATTTCTTCTTTGATGCAGCTAACGGAGCTATGAAAACTGGTTGGTTAAATGACGGCAAAAATCAATACTACATGAGTACTGAAACAGGAAAAGAACTTGGTAAGATGAGTGTTGGTTGGAAGAAGATAGAAAAACATTGGTATCATTTTAGCACAAGTGGACACATGCAAAAAGGTTGGGTAAAGTCAGGAGAGAAATATTACTATTTGGGTGATGACGGTAAAATGGTATTAAATACCACAATTAAGATTGACGGCAAGGATTATACATTTGATAAATCAGGTGCTTATACTGAATCTGCAAATAGAAAAGATACTACTGCCCCTACGGTCAGTGCTCCCCCCACAGAAAGCCAGTCAGTAAGTAATCAAGGCAATACTACAAGCACAACAGTAGAGAGTAGTAGTACTAAATCAAATGAGATTTTAGGTACTAATGCACCTACTTTGGTCGATGCTACGACTGGCGTATCAACTACAACTAAGAGTCAAACAAACTCTACCACTTCATCTGCAAATTCGCCTGCACCTAAGGGTGGTATAGATACAAATACAAGTTCATATAATCCTACTACATCTACAACACAAGCAAGTACTACAAACTCAGGGAATAACCCTGCACCTGCTCAAAACGGCAATTCTATAAACATAAATAGTAATCAAAACAGTACTCAAACTACAAGTCAAGTAGGTGGTAATGGTAAATTAGAGGCAGGTCTTACCAATGGACCTCAGTAAGATAATTGTTGTAAAATAGATAAATATGGGGCTTGTGCAAAACATCTATCTATATGGGATTTGTCCCCCATA
>CALALP010000099.1 GCA_937925515.1 uncultured Lachnoanaerobaculum sp.
CACAAACCAATGAGGAGTTGTTTTATTTTATAACTAAAATAGTGCCGTAATCATGTGGCTTTTGGCGTTTCGCAAACGCCTAAAAATAAAACATAGTGAAAGGAGAGGCTGTTAATTTTAACAGCCCCAATAAAAAATGGGAGCAATTATATCTTCGCTTATAGGTGCCGCCTCTCAGGGCGTACTTTGGGGAATGTTGGTATTAGGGGTTTATATTACATTTAAGTTATTAAATATAGCAGATTTAACTGTTGACGGAAGTTTTGCACTTGGTGGAATGATTTGTGCTATTTTGATTGCAGATAAGCATTTAAGTCCTTTGCTTACGCTTTTAATAGCAACTCTTGGAGGAGCTATGGCAGGACTTATTACAGGAGCATTACATTCATTTTTTGAAATACCCTCAATTTTAGCAGGTATTTTAACTCAAATTTCAATTTGGTCAATCAATCTTAGGATTTCAGGAAAAAGAAGTAATATCTCCATTGGAAAAAAAGATACTATTTTTAGTTCTTTTACAGATGTTATAGGTCTTAGCAAAGCACAAAGTTCACTTATTATAGGTGTGATAATCATAGTTTTAACTATTGCATTTTTGTATTGGCTTTTTGGAACTGAACTTGGAGCAGCTCTTCGTGCAACCGGAAATAATGAGGCTATGATTAGAGCATTGGGAGTGGATACAAAAATAACTAAGCTCTTAGGACTTGTTATAAGTAATGCTTTGGTTGGGCTTTCAGGAGCAGTAGTTGCACAAAGCCAAGGTTATGGAGATATAAACATGGGTACAGGTGCAATAGTTATTGGACTTGCGGCGATAGTTATAGGAGAGGTGTTACTTAGTAGAGTGATTTCATTTTGGGCAAAACTTTTTGCAGCAGTGGCAGGCTCAGTTGTTTACTTTATAATAAGAGCCATTGTTTTAAGACTTGGACTTGATTCAGATTATATGAAAATGTTATCTGCCATTATAGTTGCAATTTCACTTGCATTTCCTATAATTATGGAAAAATGGAAGATAAAAAAAGCTTATTCTCCACTTGGAGTAGAGGAGGAAGATGATGCTAAAAATAACTAATGTAAGTAAAACATTTAATAAAGGCACTATAAATGAGAAAAAAGCACTTAGAGGTCTTAATTTAAACCTTAAGCAAGGAGATTTTGCAACTATTATAGGTGGAAATGGTGCAGGCAAGTCTACAATGCTAAATATAATTGCAGGGGCATATCCGATAGACGGAGGCACTATAAAGATAGAAGATGTAGATATTTCAAGACTTCCTGAGCATTTAAGGGCAAAGTACATAGGTAGAGTTTTTCAAGACCCTATGCTTGGAACAGCAGCAGGAATGGAGATTGAAGAAAACTTGGCACTTGCACTTAGGCGTGGGAAAGTGCGTGGTTTAAGGTGGTGGATAAAATCAAAGGAAAGAGAGCAGTATAAAGAAGTATTAGCTAGGCTTGGACTTGGACTTCAAGATAGAATGAATTCAAAAGTTGGGCTTTTATCAGGAGGACAAAGACAGGCACTTACGTTGCTTATGGCTACTTTGGTAAAGCCAAAATTGCTCTTGTTAGATGAGCATACTGCTGCACTTGATCCTAAAACAGCTAAAAAAGTTTTAGACTTAACTTGTGAGATAGTTTCAGAACAAAATCTTACTGCACTTATGGTTACTCATAATATGAAAGATGCAATAGCTATTGGAAATCGCCTTATTATGATGCATGAGGGTAGAATTATATATGATGTAGAGGGAGAAACTAAGAAAAATCTTAAAGTTTCAGACCTATTAGAAAAATTTGAAAAGGCAAGTGGTGGTCATTTCGCAAATGATAGAATGTTGCTTGCCAATTAGGTGGGTTAATTTAAGGTTTTTTGCCTCGCCGACGGCGAGGCAAAAACCCACATCATATCTTTTTATGTAAATTCGCTTAAAAAATATTCTTTAAAACAATGGTCTTTACTCTTGTCATTTCATTAAAGGTAGATTCTACGCCCTCTGTTCCAATTCCTGAATGTTTCCAACCTCCAAAAGGCATCTCAAATGAGCGATAGAAACTTGCACCATTTATTACAACTCCTCCTGCCTCCATTTGTGAGGCTATTGAAAATGCTCTTTTTTGGTCTTTTGAGAATACGCAACTTGAAAGCCCAAATATTGAACTATTGGCAATTTCAACTGCCTCATCATCAGTACTAAATGAGATAATTGAAACCACAGGGCCAAAGATTTCCATATCTTTTGCTACTTGTGCAGTCTTAGGAATATCAGTGAGTACAGTTGGCTCATAAAAAGCACCATTTCTCTTGCCACCAAGAACAAGTTTTGCACCCTCTGAAATGGTCTGTAAAACCTGCTCCTCTACTTTTATAGCAGCCTTTTCACTTATAAGGCAACCGATTTGTGTATCTTCTTGGCTTGGCTCTCCTACCTTAAGTGATTGTATACGTTTACTAACTTTTTCAACAAATTCTTGTTTTTTAGATTCATGAATTAAGAAACGTTTACTTGCACAACATACCTGACCTGTATTATACATTCTTCCCCATACAGTTTCTTCAACTGCAAGGTCTATATCGGCATCATCTAACACAATAAAAGCATCATTTCCACCTAACTCTAGGGCAGTATGTGTGAGATTAGCTCCTGCAAGTTGTGCAGTTCTAATACCGACTTCTGTACTTCCTGTAAGTGTTACAAGATGTACACGAGGATCTGAAACTGCCGCCTCTTTAACTGCTCCCGGTGCTGTAATACATTGTATAGCACCGTCAGTAACTCCGGCCTTTGCAAGAAGTTCTGAAAGTTTTAGAAGAGTAAGAGGGTTATCTGATGACGGAAATACGATTGCAGCATTTCCCATTATAAGTGCAGGTGCAACTTTTTGGTCAAATAAATCACAAGGGAAGTTAAAAGGTATAATACAAGCAACTATTCCAACCGGTTCACGAGTAATAAGCTGTAAAGTCTTATCCTGTCCCTCTTCCTGTCCTGCCGGAATGATTTTTCCATAAAAATGTTTTGCCTGTTCTATAAAAGCAGGAAATGAAATTTCAATGTTATGAATTTCAGCTCTTGCCTCTGTAATAGGTTTTCCATTTTCCTTGCATAAAGTTTGTGCAAGCTCTTCTTTATTTTCAACTACTAAATCTACAAATTTATAAAGTATTTCAGCTCTTTTCCAAATAGGAACTTTAGACCAAATTTTAACTGCTTTTTCTGCTGCTGTTACTGCAATTTCAATATCCTCTTTTGTTGCCTTAGCAACTTTTTTAATTTCTTCTTTTGTAGCCGGATTATAAACTGCAAATGTTTCTCCACTTACACTTTCTACTATTTTTCCATTTATAAGCATATATTTTCCTCCTAGTTTATTTACCGAAACCTGTAAAGGACAACATTAGACCTCCACATGTGTTTCTTCCGTCATCTTCATATCCATACTCGCCAAATGTAAATTCTGTTATGAAAGGCACATCGCCTGCCTCTTTTTTAAGAATTTTAGCAACTTCCTCTATACGCTCCCCTATGCCTGCCTTTCTTCCACCACAATGTACAAGATGATATGCACCTGCAGGAGCTTTTAGTTTTTCTTTTAGTAAATGTAGATTTTCGCCGGTTGAATTAATTAAGCCCTCAACAGAACCCTCCATTAGTATAATTGAAGTGTTTACTGCTAAGTTATTTCCAACGCCTATGGTTTGGTCAGCATTTCCGGTCATTGGGTGTCTTATAGCTATAAGATCTCCTAAAGGATCTTTTACTCCCAAAGGTGCAGTGATAGAGTAGGCTAAAAGATTCATTCCCTCGCAATCTTTTTCGGTTGCCCCTGTCCATTCACGATATTTTTGTAAAGCAGGAACTTGGTCTATTTCGGCTATGGTACGAACTCCATTTAATTTAGTTATAACTCCTGATTTAATAGTTTCATTATAAGCACCTGTATACACATTAGCAAAAGGTTTTTTAGTATAGAAAAATGCTACTGCCACACCGTCAGCTGTTACAAGTTTATCTGTATAAAGTAGCCATTCTCCTGTAATTGTATTGTCTGCTGCACTTCCACCAAAAAGAGGGACTCTACCTATAACATCGCTTATACCTTTAAGATACATTTCCTCCTCTCCTGGAGGTGCTACCATATAGAAATAATCAGGGGCAGTATGCATTCCAGCATTTTCAAGTGCTAATTTTGCAACTTTTCTTCCTGTTTCTCTTGCACTTTTTTCTTTTGCAAGACCTGCTATGCCAACATTCAATTCATCATCACTAAGTGCCATAATGCCTACAAAGCCATTGTTGCCACCAACCCAACCACTATCGGTAATAACTCCGGTAAATGAAGTATTTCCAATTAGTGGAATATCTCCAAGCTCTTCTTTGATAGATTGTAGGAGCTGATTTTGGTCATAAGAAACACTACTATAGACAAAAGCCATTTTTATATTTTTTAAACTTGAAACTTCTTTTGCTGCCTGTTTTCCTGCATCATAAGCCTCTAAAAGACAGCTAGTACCTGTTTTTGCATTTAACATTTTGACCTCCTTTAAGCAGAATATTATTTATTTAGCTAATATTACCTAGCACTAATATGATATTATATATTTATTGCTACAAAGTCAACAAAGAGCGTTTTACTTTGATAGATAGCTGTTCCATATAGTGGAACAATACCAAGGAAATTTAAAAATAATTAAGTTTTAAGAAAAAATGTATAGTCATTTTGCACTAAAAAGTTAAATCATATCAGATTTATTTAAAATTTATATTTGACATCTTATTATACTTGAAAAATATTATATGAAGTTATACACTACTATATATACACTTGTTTTTTTATATAATTTTTATAAATATTTAGTATTCCTATATCTAACAAATTAGGGGAGGATAATAGGTTGAAAAAGAAATTATTTAAAGTATTACTTATATGTATGGTTGTAATAGGTGTTTTTATTACATATAAACTGATAATAAGAAATAAGATGCTAAAGGAACTAGATGAAGTGCCTGTAATATTTTCAGTAAGTTTATACAAAGGAGAAAATGGGACATTTAGTTACGATATAAGTAAAAATAAAATAGATAAAATTTCTAAAACAGTATTTCATTCTCTTTCTTATGATAAAAACAAAGAAAAGATAATCGGATTTGTTTGGGACGATGAATTTAAGGGAATGGCTGAGTTAGACATTATAAATAAGAACTTTTCGCCCCTAATTTCTTTTGATGAGTTAAAAGAAAGTGTTGAAAAGCTAGGTTTAGAAATATCAGTTTATACTGAAGATAGTCCTAACTTTTTGTCAGATATTAGCAATAATTTCATAAAACCTAAGTATCATAAAAACGGCTACACATTTATCTTTAACGGTGTTGTATACTTGATTTATAAAAATCAGAATAAATGGGAAATGAAAGCAATTTCAAATGATGAAAATAATATATATAACTATTTTTTAAATGAAGATGAATTATTTTTAGAAACAAATGAAAGTATCAAAAAAAATGGCAATACTTTACTAGAAATAGATTATTTAACTGAATACTATGATTTAATGGACATGTCAGTTGATATGAGTGAGATTGTAAACTTAGAAAAAAGTAATATATTTTTATATGATGTAAAAAACATGAAAAAAAGAAATATTATTAATCATGTTTCATTAGATGAAAATGTTTTACAACTTAGATTATCTAAAGATAACAGATATATCTTTTACATTACAGGGGAAACGGGCTTTTTTGGTGGATTAGATAGACAGGTATTTTATGTTGTAGATACAAAAACAAAGGCAAGAGCTCAGCTACGAAGTTGGGACGATAGGGCTACATTTTATGGTTTTGACTGGTAAGCACAATACAAGTGGAGTTTAAATATGAAAGATATATTAATTGGAATTATTGGTTTTTATATGACATTTTTAGTAATGTCAATCTTAATTATTGGTGGAGTACCTACTGATACACGCAATATGATATTAGTATGTGTAACAATATATATACCTTTAATATTACCTTTGGGGATATCAATTTTAGGACTAAAAGCAGTAAATGATGAGGATAGAGCTGAAATTAAGGATATTACTAAAATTAGCATGTGGTATTTTGTACTAGAGATTGTATTTTACTTTTTTTATTTTCATTTAGCATTTATGGTAAGTTTTTTTATGTTTACTAAGGCTTTTATAACTATGATTGTTTCCTTAATAGCTCTTATAATAATTATAAAGGCTTGTAAACTAAAAGATTAAAGGAGAGGCTATGAAGATATTAAAGCTTGGATTACTTATAATTGCTTTATTCTTGATGTTAAGTTTTATGAAAAATGTCATGGTAAGTAGTCTACCTAAAGATAAGGAAAGCCTTATTAAAGAAGTAAAAGATGACAGAGAAAAATTAATTGAATTAGAATTATTTTTCGATGAATTTGAGGACTCTTATATAAAAGCAAAAACAGAAAAAGGAAAATATTTAACTGTCAAAGGTTATAAGGCTTATAATAATAGTATTTTAAATTATATATTTGAAAAGTATAGACTTCATGGCATTGACATTAATAAGGAAGATAGAGATATTATACGATTTGAGCTTTCTAAAAAGAAAAAAGGAGTTGACTATTGGGGTTTTTACTATTCTAAAGACGGTAAGCCTTGTGGTAATAGTGGTGGTTTAGAAAGTTTATATAGTTATGAAAATGGTTATAAGGAAAATTATAACTATGACTATTATACTGAGAAGATATATGATAACTGGTATTATTATGAAATATATTATTATAGTAGCTTAGGTTTATAGTTAATCAGGGGACTAACGTTATGAAGAAGACATTTATAATAAGATTAATTTTAACTATACTTATGGCAATATCAATGACGGCTTGCGAATACCCTGCTGATATGTATACTAATGCGAAATTATCCGGTGGAAAGTCAGTAAATGGAATAGTTATAAAAGATAATGCAGTTATAGGATTTGATAAGAGTATAGCCGATAATAAGATAGTAAAAATACCGAATGGAGTTTCTAAGATAGAAGAAAGAGCTTTTCAGTATTGCCCTTATATAGAGGAAGTTATAATTCCGGATTCAGTTACTGAAATCGGAGAGTGTGCATTTAGTGATTGTGCAAAACTTAATAAGATAATACTTTCTGAAAATGTAGACATTATAAAAGAATATACATTTTTTTACTGTATTTCTTTAGAGGAGGTTGAGATTTCCTCAAAGTTAAAGAAATTAGAAGAAGGTGCATTTAGAAGATGTAGTAAACTATCAAGCATTAAATTTCCTGATAGTAATTTAGAAGAGATTGAGGGAAATGCTTTTGCAGAGTGTAGTAATATAGAAGAAATTAAGCTCCCTGAGTCTGTAAAAGCAATAGGCGAGAAAGCATTTAGAGGTTGTGTTAAACTTAAAAATATATCTTTACCTCAAAAGCTTGATAAAATCTCATCTGAACTATTTACAAATTGTTATGAAATGGAAAATGTAGTCATTCCAAATAATGTCAAAGAAATAGGAAATGGAGCATTTAGGTATTGCTATAAGTTAAAAGATATAAATTTAGATGAAAATGTCGTTTATATAGGTGGAGATGTTTTTTTAAAAACAGCTTTTCTAGAAAATTTAGATTATGATGAGTTTGGCTGTAAATATTATAAAGATATATTACTAGGTTGTAATGAAAACTCCTTAAAAGTGGTTGTGAAAAATGGAACAAGAATAATCGCAGGTGGTGCTTTTAAATACCTCAATAATTTAGAAAATGTAGAACTTCCTGAAACACTCATAAGTATAGGAAATAATGCTTTTCAAGATTGCTCAAAAATAAAAGAGATAAAACTACCTAGTGGGTTAGATAAAATAGGGGAGTATGCATTTAGAGGTTGTGAAAGTCTAAGAAAGATAAACATTCCCCCTAAAATAAAAGAAATTAAGGAATACACATTTGCATATTGTAGTAGCTTAGAGGAAGTAGACATTTCTAATAGAGATATTGTTATAGATGAAACAGCTTTTAAGGACAGTAAGTTTACATACAAGGGGGTAGTGAATGATTGATAAGATAAGCTTAAATAATATAAGTAAAGATTATGGAGAATTTAAATTAGGAGAGATTTCATTTTCTATTCCAAAGGGATATGTAACAGGATTTATAGGAAGAAATGGAGCAGGAAAAACAACTACAATTAAGTCAATTCTTTCACTTATAAATTTTAATAGTGATATATTTATAGATGACATTTCTAATAAAGATAGAAAATATCTTCAAAAAGTCGGAGTTGTAATGGACGATGCATTTCTTGGTAAAGATTGGAATATGGAACTTGTAAATACTGCTATGAAAATAGGTTATGATGAATGGAATGAGGCTGTTTTTAAGAATTATCTTGATAGATTTGGAATTTCTCCTAAATTAAAGGTAAAAGAATTATCGAGGGGAATGAAAATAAAACTTATGCTCTCGATTGCATTATCACATAAAGCAGATACTTTAATCTTAGATGAGCCTACAAGCAGCCTAGACCCAAAAATGAGAGATGAATTTACAGATATAATACAAGAATATGTTGATAATAAAGAAAATACAGTTTTATTTTCTACTCATATTACGCAAGACCTTGACGCAATAGCAGATTTTATAGTTTTTATTGATTCTGGAAAATTAGTTGACTCATGTAGTAAAGATGATTTTTTGGAAAAATATAGGATAGTAAAAGGAAATTTAGAGGAGTTAAAATATATAGAAAGTAAAATTATATTAGGGAAAAAGATAAGCTCATCAGGTTTTGAAATTCTTATAAATTCTAATAATTTGTCAAAAATAAATTATGACTTGTTGGTAGAAATACCAAATATTGAAACTATTATGATTTTATATGGGAGGCAGAATGAAGGATATAATTAAAATAATAAAGTTAGATACCATTTCTATATATCCATATCTTACAATTAAGAACCTTTTAATAATTATTATACTAAGTATTTTTTATTCATTTTCAGCTAAAAGTACTACAGTTATTTTTGGAATAACTCAAGTTTTCGCAGTTTTATTTTCTTCATATCCATTTTTAGTAGGAAATGAATCAGGCATAGATTCACTATACGGTATTTTAGGTATAAAGAGGGAAAATGTGGTTTATGGCAGATATATATGGAGTATGTTAATTAATATATTCGGTATTGTACTAGGTATAATATTTGGTAGTATTATTTCAATTTTTTTAAAAACAGATTTTATAGTTCAGGCTTTAGTTATTTCTCCCACAATATTTTTTATGAGTAGCATAGTTATACTTATACAGTATCCTTTATTTTTTAAGTATGGTTATGCAAAAGCAAAGACAGTAATGTCAATGTTAATCATAGGAGTTGCTATTATAGGATTATCAGTAATGTATTTTAAGGAAACTCTTATTAAAGTCATAGAGTTTGTAGTTTCAAATATTTTAATTAGTATAATACTATTTATTTTACTGTATTTAGCAATAAATTTTCTGTCAATTAAATTATCAACGAAATACTATAAGGAAAGGGAGTTTTGATAAAAATCATGAAAAAGACTGCAATACTTATTTATAATCAATTTTGTAATTTTGAAATAGCGCTTCTGCTTGAAATACTTAAACTTAACAATAAACCTATTACGATTTTTTCTAAAAGCTTAGAGCCTGTATTAAGTGAAGAGGGAATTAGGATACTTCCTGATAAGGAGATTGTGGAACTTGAGTTAGAAGAGTATGATAGCCTAATTCTAACAGGAGCAGAAGATATAAGAGAAGTAATTGAGGATAAGGAAATAATTGATTTTATAAAGAAATTTGAGGGATTAATTATTGGTGCTATTTCGATTGCTCCGATAATTCTCTTAAAAGCAGACTTACTTAAAAATAAAAGGTTTATGGCAGGGGTAAATCAAGAGGAATTGTATGAAGAGGGCTTTGCACCTAAAGAACTTAAACTTATGATTGGGTGGGAAGATAGCAAAAAGGAGTCTATAAAATATATTGTGGACAATAATATAATAACCTCTGTTTCCTATAATTTCATATATTGGTCGGTAGTAGTAGCTAGAGAACTTGGACTTAAAGCATACTTTGAGGATTTTATAAGACCGTGAACTACTCATCTCTTATAGAAGACAATTATCAGTGAAATACTATAAGGAAAGGGAGTCTTGATAAAAATTAGTATTTGTAAATATTATTCCGATAAACACCACAATATTATTCCGATAGCATTGATATTATTCCGATAAAAGGTATAATAAGAATAATTGGAGGAATGATTTATGTTTATGACAGTAAAACAAGCCTCAGAGAAATGGGGTATTTCTGATAGACGAGTAAGAATTTTATGTGCAGAAGGCAAAATATCGGGAGCATATCAAGAGGGAAGAGCTTGGAAAATACCGATTGATGCCGTCAAACCAACAGATAGACGTTACAAATCAAAAGAAAGCCTTTTATCACAAATTGAGCGTAAAAAAGAAGAGCTTGATAGTAAGCGACCACTTACAGAGGGAGAGTTATCAAGACTGCATGAAGAATTTGTTGTTGAGTATACTTATAACTCAAATGCAATAGAGGGAAACACATTAACTTTAAGAGAAACTGACTTAGTATTAAAGGGACTTACTATCGACCAAAAGTCACTAAAAGATCATATAGAGGCTGTTGGACATAAAGAGGCATTTGAGTTTGTAAGTGAGTTAGTAAAAGAAAAAGGTGAAATAAATGAAAAAGTTATAAAACAAATTCATTATCTAGTTCTTGCTGATAAAAAGGACGATAGAGGAGTCTATAGAAGAGTACCTGTTCGTATCCTGGGAGCGACTAATGAACCGGTACAACCTTATTTGATTGCACCCAAAATGGAAGAACTTTTAAGAAACTATTTAGCAAGCAACGAACATATTGTTACAAAGCTAGCTAAATTTCACATAGAATTTGAAAGTATTCATCCATTTATTGACGGAAACGGAAGAACAGGAAGACTTCTTGTAAATCTTGAGTTAATGAAAGCAGGATATCCACCAATAGATATAAAGTTTACAGATAGGATTGCCTATTACAACGCATTTGAGGAATATCATGCGAAACATAATTTAAAAGTAATGGAAACATTATTTGCCAATTATATAAATGAGCGATTAGATTTATATTTGAAAATATTATAAGATTAGAATGTAAACCAAAAATAAAGTAAAAGCATCTACCAAATTTCACACTAACTTTTAGATAAAACATTTTTCAACTTATTGACAAATTTAAAAGTTTTCTGTATACTTGTCTAAGTCTAAATGGGACGTAAGGAGGTGTTTTAATGTCAATTTGTCCAAAGAATAAGACTTCTCGTGGTAGAAGAGATAAGAGAAGAGCTAATTGGAAGATGTCTGTTCCTAGTCTTTCAAAATGCCCTAAGTGTGGCGAGCTTATGCTTTCTCATAGAGTATGTAAAAGTTGTGGAACATATAATAAACGTGAGATTATCTCAGTTGAGTAATGATTTTAGTTTGAGATACAGGAGGATTTTAGCTCCTGTATTTTTTTGTGGAAAATTTTAGATGATAATTACTTAAAACTTTTAAATAAAATCTTGAAAAAACAATCAATCTAATATATACTATATATACTTAAAATTTTTAATTAATTCTAATAAGAGGAGTATTGAGTATGAAACATATACTGTTAAATTTAAAAAGATTTGATATTCCTAGGGAATATGGTGGTGTAAACAGTATTAGTGAGGTTTCTAGTTATGGTAAATACATTATAGACTTTATAAAACCGAAGTTAGAGAGTTATTCTAAAGATGAGGTTGACTTTTCAATATTTTTTCCTGAGGCTCATATTTTAAATGCTGTAAATGCCTTAGAGTCAAATAGTGCCATTAAAATAGGGGCACAGGGAGTATATTTTGATGATGTTTCTATTGGTGGAGGCTTTGGTGCATTTACTACTCAAAGACCTGCAAGTATAGTCAAGGCACTAGGGGCAAAAACAGTGCTTATAGGGCATTGTGAAGAAAGAAATACATTTTGCAGTATTTTATCAGAGGCAGGAGTGGATATATTAAGAGCGAGGGAAATTGTAAATAATATACTTAATAAAGAAATACATAAGGCAATACAAATGGGGCTTGAGGTTGTTTATTGTGTGGGAGAAAGACAAGATGAACAAGAACATTGGCAAGAAGTAATAAAAACTCAACTTAAAGTAGGGCTTGCAGATACCGACTTAAAAAAGGTAATCATAGCTTATGAACCTATATGGTCTATTGGCCCGGGAAAAGTACCTGCTGATAAAGATTATATTACCAAGATAGCAAGATTTATAAAAGAAGTAATGGGCGATATTGATGTGGTGTATGGTGGAGGTTTAAAGGCAGATAATGCAGCCATGCTGGCATCTATTCCTGAGATTTCAGGAGGACTTATTGCACTTACAAGATTTTCAGGAGATATAGGTTTTTATCCAAATGAATATTTAGATATTATAAGCTTATATTTAGGGAGGTAAAAATGAAACATTTTGAATTTGAATATGGAACAGGAACTATGGGGGCTGATTTGCCTGATAATACAGATGAGTTTATACCTGGGGTTACAGTAAAAGATCCTGATTATATACCTGAGGATAAACTTGAGGAGGAATATAAGAAAAGTCTTGCAAACCCAATAGGCATGGAAAGAGTTTCAAAACTTGTAAAAAAAGGCTCAAAGGTGGTATTTATAGTGCCTGATAGAGTTAAGGGGGGCGAACAGCCTACAAGCCATAGAAAGCTAAGTATAAAATATTTGCTTGAGGAATTATATGAATCAGGAGTTGAGAAAAAAGATATATTATTTATCATTTCAAATGGCTTACATGCTAGGAGTACGGAAAAAGATTCAAAGGCAATATTTGGAAATGATTTACATAGAGATTTTTGGGGTACAGGTCAGATTATAAGCCATGATTCAGAAGATAGAGAGAACATGGTAAATCTTGGCTACACCAAAAGGGGAGATTGGGTAAGTGTCAATAGATTTGTATTTGAGGCTGATTTAGCTATACTTATTGGGCATGTTCAAGGTAATCCTTATGGTGGCTACTCAGGAGGTTATAAGCATAGTGCAACAGGTATAACCGATTGGAGATCTATTGCAAGTCATCATGTACCGTCAGTTATGCATAGAGATGATTTTGTTCCGGTAAATGCAGGTTCACTTATGAGAGATAAATTTGATGAGATAAGCATGCATATAGAGGAAAAAATGGGAAAACCTTTCTTTTGTTGTGATGCTGTTTTAGATACTAAGAGCAGACAGATTGCTATATTTTCAGGGTATGCAAAGGAAATGATGCATAAAAGTTGGAGAGTGGCAGACAAAAGAACGTATGTTCATTGGGCAGAAAAAAAATATGATGTTTTAGTTTTTGGTATGCCACAAAAGTTTCATTATGGTAATGGAATGGGAACTAACCCAATAATGATGATGCAGGCATTAAGTGCTCAAGTGCTTAGATTTAAGCGAATTATGAATGATAGATGTGTAATTATTTGTTCAAGCATTTGCAATGGCTTTTTTAATGACGATTTATGGCCATATCTAAGAGAATGTTATGATTGGTTTGGGCGTGATAAAATGAATACATTACCTGATATGAATAGGCTTGGAGAATATTTTGCAACTAATGAGGAATTTATTAGAAGATATAGATTTACAAATGCTTTTCATCCTTTCCATGGTTTTTCAATGATGAGTTGTGGGCATATTGCAGAGATGAATACAAGTGCTATCTATATAGTTGGTGCAGAAGAACCAAGGTATGCAAGAGGAATGGGACTTAAAACAAGGGCTACATTTGAGGAGGCACTTGAAGATGCAAAAAAGAAATATGTAGGCGAAACTCCAAACATACTTGCACTTCCACTTACATTTAAAATGTCAGCAGTACATCTATGTATGAAAGACCCTAAACAAAATAGCAAAGATGCTTATGGCAATGTGCCTCCTTGTTGCTTATAAGGAGATTGTATGTCTGGAAAGCTAGTTATATTACATGGTGGAGGGCCGACTGCCGTAATAAATGCCTCTTTATATGGGGCTATAAAAGAGGCTAAAGAAAATAAAGATGTAGATAAGATTTATGTTGCAATAGGTGGAACAGGTGGTTTAATAAATAGAAATATAAAAGATATAACTGATATATCAGATGAACAGCTTAAACTTTTACTACAAAGTTCAGGTTCTGCAATAGGTTCAAGTAGAGATGCACTTTATGAAAATGAATATGAGAAAATACTAAATGTGTTGCAAGAATACGGTATAAATTATGTTCTTTTAAATGGTGGAAACGGCACAATGGATACTTGTGGCAAACTATATGAATACTGCAAGGATAAAAATATATTTGTTATGGGGATACCTAAGACAATAGACAATGATATTTCAATTACAGACCATTGTCCGGGGTTTGGAAGTGCTGCAAGATATATGGCAGGAAGTATTGCTGAAATTTGTGCAGATGTTGCCTCTTTGCCGATACATATAACAATAGTTGAGGCATTTGGCAGGAATGCAGGTTGGCTAAGTGCCGCAAGTGCTATGTCAACATATAGTTATAAAGAGGGGGCAGACCTTATATATTTTCCTGAAATAAGTTTTAATGAGGAAACATTTCTAAGTGACATTTCTAATCTTATAGATAGGAAAGGACATGGGGTTGTAGTTGTAAGTGAGGGGATTACAGACAGCAATAAAAAGCCGATAGCAGAGCCGATATTTAAGACTGATAGAGCAGTGTATTTTGGCGATGTTTCAGAGCATTTAGCTAAACTTATAACTTCAAAACTGAAAATTAAAACAAGGTCAGAAAAACCGGGATTGTTTTGTAGAGCATCAATAGCTTGGCAGTCAGATGTAGATTTACTAGAGGCAATAGAATGTGGCAAAAGAGCTGTTAGGGCAGTTGTAAATGAAATAAGTGGCAAGATGATAGCGATAAAGCGAATAAGTAGTAGCCCTTATGAGATAGAGTATTTTTTAGTGGATATTAAAGAAGTTATGATGTATGAAAAGACTATGCCGAGGGAATTTATAAATAAAGAGGGGAATTATGTAACAAAAGATTTTAAGCTTTGGTGTAAACCATTGATAGGCTCTAATTTGCCTAAAATAATAGATTTAAGATAAGTTTTGGGAGGTAATAATGGAATATTATAAGATACCGGCAAAACTATTAGGAGTTAATGCAAAAATTCCTATTGTGAAAATGAAAAGCTCAGATGAAGTGTTTTATGAGCTTGCAAGTCAAATGCTTAATGAAATAAAGCGTAAGAATGAGATAGGAGAAAGCACAGTATTTATATGTCCGGTAGGACCTGTAGGTCATTATCCAATCTTTGTAGATTTGGTAAATAAAGAAAAAGTCAGTTTGAAAAATGTTTGGTTTTTTAATATGGACGAATACTTAGATGAAAATAAAGAATGGATAAGTGAGAATGATAAGCTTTCATTTAGAGGTTTTATGAATAGAGAGGTTTATTCAAAGATTGATGAAAGCCTTATTATGCCTAAAGAACAACGTGTATTTCCTGACCCTAAAAATGTTGATAAAATAGATAAGTTAATCAGCAGTCTTGGGGGCGTGGATTTATGTATTGGAGGAATAGGCATTAATGGGCATATAGCATTTAATGAGCCTAATAGTAATTTAAGTGTTTCACAATTTGCTGAACTTGGTACAAGAGTACTTAAAATAAGTGAGGAAACTTTAGTAACAAATGCAATAGGCGACCTTGGTGGAGCAATAGAGATTATGCCAAGATATTGCATTACAATAGGTATGAAGCAGATATTTGGTGCCAAGAAGATAATACTTGCAGTATTTAGAGATTGGCATAGAGCAGTTTGTAGGAGAGCAGTTTATGGAGAGGTAAGTTCTGCATTTCCTGTAAGCATTCTTCAAAATCATGAAAATACTAAAATTTTAGTTAATGATATAGCGTCAAATGTTGCGATTATGTAAAGTTTCTAATGGGATAGTCAAGGGGATAAGAATGAAAAAGTTTGTTATAAGAGATGATTCAGGTAATGATATAATTATAAATGATGATAAGATATTTGCTATTGTAAAAGCTAATGATAAATCTAAAAGAGAAGTTGACTTTGATGCAAGTAATATGTATGTACTTTCAGGCTTTATAGATATTCATACACATGGAGCAGACGGAGTAGATGTAAATGATGCTGATGTAGAGGGACTTAAAAAGATTTCAAGATTTTTTGCAAAACAAGGTGTTACAGGTTGGTTTTGCTCCATACTGACAGATACAAAGGAAAGAACCTTAAGACAGATTATGGTTGCAAAGGCTTTGATAGATGAAATAGAAGAAAGTAAGAAGAATGGTGGTTACAAAGACGGAGCAAAACTCTTAGGTATACATCTTGAAGGGCCTTGTCTTTCAGTAGAGTATAAAGGAGCTATGCCGGAGCATTTACTTATGAAAGAGGCAGATTTAGACACTTTTAGAGAGTATCAAGAAGTTGCAGGTGGAAATATCAAATATATTACTATTGCACCTGAAATAAAAAATGCCATAGACATAATACCGAAATTAAAAGAGCTTGGAATGGTGGTTTCTATCGGGCATAGTGCAGCAGGCTATGATATTGCAAAAAAAGCTGTAAATATGGGAGCAGAGGCAGCCACACATCTTGGAAATGCACAAAGACTGTTTCATCAACATGACCCTGCAATTTGGGGAGTTGCATTAGAGGAAAACTGCTATGTAGAAACTATTTGCGATGGTCTACATTTGCACCCCGGAAGTGTAAGATTATATCTAAAAGCGGCAGGTTGGGATAGAGTGGTTGCAATAACAGACTGCATTATGGCAACAGGTTTGCCTGACGGTAAATATAAGTTAGGTATTAATGATGTAGAAGTAGTAAATGGAGATGCTAAACTTATGACTACTAAGGTCAGGGCAGGCTCAACATTAACCCTTAATAGAGCAATGAAAAATATATGTAGCTATACAAACGCTATACCACAAAAGGTAGTAAAACTAATGAGCGAAAATCCTGCAAAACTTATGTCATTACACACTAAGGGAAGTATAGAAAAAAATAAGGACGCCGATTTAGTGATTTTAGATAGGGATATGAATGTGGTGTTGACTATGGTAGGTGGAAATGTAGTCTATAAGAGGTAATATTTAAAACAATAAATGTTTAAAACGAAACTTTTTTATAAGATTTATAATAAAAAAAGATTGAAAAAAAACTAAAGATATGATATTTTTATAATAACTAATTACTTAAAAATTTTAAGTAATATAAAATAGTACAAGGAGGGCAATGATGTTGAAGAAAAAACTAGTGATTAATAATAAGGTTTGGTTATTAATATCATTATTTGTGGCATTATGCTTGTGGTATATGTTGTCAATAGGAGAGGCAACATCTAGGAGCTTTCCATTTTTAGATAAAGTAATTCCGTCTGTTGGTAGAATGATAGAAAGAGGAGTATTTGGAAAAGACATTGCCAGTAGTATGATATGTGTTGTATGTGGTTTTACACTTGGATTTATTACAGCACTTCCTGTTGCATTTTTAATGGCTTGGTATGCTCCGGTTCAAAAGATAATTGAACCTTGGATTAATTTTATAAGGAATATACCTGCTCTTGGATATGCACCACTTTTAGTTATAACATTTGGTGTAGGTAAAAGACCTGCTATAATATTGATTTGGATATGTACATTTATGACTATGAGTATAACAATATATCAAGGTATTAAGAATATAGATGTTACACTTATAAAGGCCGCAAGAGTTTTAGGTGCAAATGATTGGGATATTTTTTCAAAAATTATATGTCCTGCAACTGTACCATTTATAATTACAGCAGTAAGACTTGGACTTGGTGCCGCACTTACAACATTACTTGCAGCCGAGTCTACCGGAGCACAAGCAGGAATTGGAATGAGGATTCGTTCACTTGCTAACTCTTTTGAGTCGGACGGAATGCTTATGTACATCATTCTATTGGGTATTATAGGTCTTGTACTTGTGAAGTGTGTAGATATTATCGAAAGGAGATTAACAAGTTGGCAGGAAACGATTCGATAGTTAAATTAAAAATAGAAAATGTATATAAGGAATATAATACAAGAAAAGGTAAAACAGTTGCATTAAACGGTATAAACCTGGATATAAAAGAAAATGAATTTATATGTGTGGTTGGACCTTCAGGTTGTGGCAAATCTACTCTTTTAAATGCGATTGCAGGTTTACATGAACCAACCTCAGGTTCTATATATCTTGACGGTAATTTAATTAAGGGAACAGGAGTTGAAAGAGGAGTTGTTTTTCAGCAATATGCACTTTTTCCTTGGAGAACTGTACTTAAAAATGTAATGTTTGGTCTTGAGATTAAAAAGACACCAAAAGATGAGGCAGAAAAAATTGCTATGAAATATATAAAGTCAGTAGGACTTGAGGGCTTTGAACATGCCTATCCAAAGGAACTGTCAGGAGGTATGAAACAAAGAGTGGCAATAGCAAGAGCCTATGCAGTAAATCCTGAAGTATTATTACTTGATGAACCTTTTGGTGCTTTGGACGCACAAACTAGAGTTCAACTTCAACAAGAACTACTTACAACTTGGGAGCAAGATAAAAAGACATGCTTTTTTATTACACATGACGTGGATGAAGCAGTCATACTTGCCCAAAGAGTGGTTATAATGAGTGCCAGACCGGGGAGAATAAAAAGAATTGTAGATATAGACATACCATATCCAAGAACACAAGACATTAAAACTTCTCCTAAGTTTATTGAACTTAAAAATGAAATTTGGAATGAGGTTTACAAGGAGTTTTTAGAAGTTAGGAAATAATTATTAAAAGGTTTTATGTAATTCAAAATAAAAATAAATCTGGAGGTTACTATGAGAAAAACTTTTTCAATTATTATAGCAGGGTTAATGGCATTTGCACTTATAGGTTGTAGTGCAAAAACAGCTCCAACAAAGGCAGAATCAAGTGCAGTTACAAAAGAAAGTTCATCTGAGGAAAAAAGTTCTGAAGAGGTAAAAACTACTGAGGAAACAAAGGCTTCTAGCGAAACAGTTAAATTAAATGTGGCATATATGCCTAATTATGCCTCATTGTGGTCTGTACTTACAGGTATTGACAAGGGATACTTTAAAGAAGAGGGGCTTGACATCAATTTAATAGAATTTGCTGACGGCCCGTCTGAGATAGCAGCAATGGAGGGTGGAAGTGTAGACTTGGCATATATAGGACATGGTGCACATAGACTTTGTATTACAGGAAGTGCAAAGATATTTGCTCCGAGTTCAGTGCATAGTACAGATAAGATTATAGTTTTAACTTCACATGGTATTGAAAAGCTTGAGGATTTAAAGGGCAAAAAGGTTGCGTACAATGCAGGCTCATCTTCCGAAACAGCTTTAACAGGTGCTCTTAAGGCGGCAGGTCTTACTATGGACGATATAGAACCTTATGAAATGGACGCTACAAATATGGTTGCAGCAATGCTTTCAGGTTCAGTAGATGCTTGTAGTTCTTGGAATCCATACGATTCACAAATTATAAATAATACTAAAGATGCTAAATTTATTGAATTTTCAACAAATTCTGTAAATCTTTCAAGTTGGATTGCACTTCCAAAATATGCTGAGGAACATAAGGATATAATAGTTAGATTTAGTAGAGCTTTATATAAGGCTATGGAATTTGCATCAAAAGAGGAAAATTGGGATTATGCAGTAGGTCTTTATGCAAAACAAACAGGAAAAGACAAAGAGGCATGTCTAGTTGAAACAGGAGATGCAACTTGGTTTTCAGCTGATGATATTAAAAAGGGAGTTGAAGACGGAAAAATAAAAGATTTATATCAAAGACAACAAAAGATGTTTATAGATTCCGGAAAAGTTGAAAAAGAAGTTCCTGTTGAAGATTATGTATTATTTGATGTAATGAAAGAGGCATTAAATTAGTATTTGGTTGGAGCTATAAAATATCTATAGAGGCTGTTGCAAAGTTAATTTTCACTAGTAGTTATGTTTACCGTACAGATACAGAGAAAACTATATTTGCTAATTTAAAGACTTTCTATTATATGTCTTGTCCCCCTACGGGGGACAAGACATATATCGATAGCCCTTTTACGACAGCTCAATAATAATGTATAAATATAACTTTTATTACATTTTCTTGGAGAAAAATATGAGTAGTGAAAACTTGGAAATACTAAAGCTTGCAAAAGATGAACTTAAGTTCTATATTTCACAAATACTTGATGAGGATATTGAACTTGATATCTTATTTAAGTTAGATAAAAATATAAGTAAAAGTGGTAATGATGCTTTTAGCATCAGCATTAACAATAATAAAGGATACATTTTAGGTAATAATGAAAGAAGTGTTTTACTTGGAGTGTATTATTATCTGAGGAAACTAGGGGTTAGATTTCTTGCTCCAAATGATAAACACACTTTTATTCCTAAGCTTAAATCAAATGAACTTGACATAAACATTTTCAAAGAAAGCTCTTTTAAACACAGAGGCGTATGTATAGAGGGGGCAGATTCTTATGAGAATATAGCTGATTTTATAGATTGGCTACCTAAACTAGGCTATAATAGTTTCTTTTTGCAATTCAAAATTCCATACTCATTTTTAGCAAGGTGGTATAATCATCATTTAAACCCATATTTGGAAAGTGAAAATTATACTGTTGGTAAAGCTAAAGAAGATATGGAAAAGCTTGAATTAGAACTAAAAAAAAGAGGTTTACTTCTCCATAAAGTGGGGCATGGTTGGACAGGCGAGGTACTTGGCTTTCCTACATTTGATTGGAATAGTACAGATGATACTTTAACTAATGAAACTAGAGATTTTTGTGCAAAATTAGGAGATAGTCGTGGGCTTTATAAAAACACTCCTGCAAACACTAATCTATGCTATTCAAATACAAAAGTAAAACAAAAGTTTGTAGATTTGGTAGTAAATTATATTATAGAAAACCCAAATATAGATTATGTACATGTATGGTTAGCTGATGAATATAATAATGCTTGTGAATGTGATAAATGTAGTCAAACAAGCATTTCAGACCAATATATAGATTATATAAATGAAATAGATAGTAGACTAAATGAAATAAATAATAAAACTAAAATAGTTTTTCTACTTTATCAAGAACTTTTATGGACTGCAATTAAAGAAAGAATCAAAAACAGTGATAGATTTACAATGATGTTTGCACCCATAAGTAGAACTTTTGAAAGTTCTTATAATATTTCTAACATACCAGATAAAATACCAAAGTATATAAGAAATAAGATTGTATTACCTATAAACCTTGGGGAAAACCTAGCATTTCTCAGAAAATGGCAAAAATACTTTAAAGGCGATAGCTTTATATATGACTATCCATTAGGTAGGGCTCATTATGGAGACTTTGGTTATTATAATATCTCAAAGATTATAAGTGAAGATGTTAAAAAGTTGGAAGTTATAGGGCTTGACGGCTATATTTCTTGTCAAGAACTTAGAGTTTGCTTTCCAAATGCCTTGCCTAACTACATTTTAGGACTTACCTTATTTGACAAAGAACTTAAATTTGAAGATATTGTAAGAGAGTATTACATTGCAGCCTACCAAAATGAGGCAGATACTGTACTAAATTTTTTAAAGAACCTATCTAGTCTAAGTTCGCCTGACTATGTAAATGGAAAGGGAGAAAGAACTAATCTTAAAATAGCCCAAAATATGAAAAGCATTAGAGCCTTGTGTGATGAATTTTTAGAATATTTTCTAAAATTAAGTTCTTATACAAAATTACAAGGTATTTTTAGAGAAGTACTACTTTATCATATTGAGTATACTAAAAAAATATCAACTACTTTATTTTATCTAGCAAGTGGCGATACTAAAAGAGCTCATAAATGTTGGCAGGAAGTAAAGGAATTTATACATAAAAATGAAATGAAATATCGAGAGTACTTTGATGTATACAGAGTCATAGAAGTAATGGAAAAATATACAGGGTTAAGTTAAACCAATAGAGCTATTACAAAAGTAGAGAAAATCTATTATAAGTAATGGCTCTTTTTTAGTTTAAAATAAAAAATCGATTTCACAGTAGAGAATAAAATACTATAAAGACCTAGGTAATTATGGTAAAATTACTATGATTAAACTTGGTATTATAGAGTTTGAATAGGAGTTTATTTATGTTTGTAAATAAGAAGAAAAAACTTGTGTATGTATATATATTTGTGGCAGTATTAGTATTGTTAAGGCTAGAACCTATACAGATATTTTTTAGGGAGATATTCAGTCCTAAAGTTGCTATTATTAAAGACTTTGAAAAGCATATATATGTTAAGAAAGAAAAATCTACAATGGGTCATATATATTATGATGAAGAAACTGATAAAGTAAGAGCTTATTGTTGGGTAAATATAGTAAATAAGGATAACAAGGAACATAAGGTTACATTTAATTTGGATTCGAGTGAATATCTTGACTATAAGTTTATAAAATCAGATTTTAAGATTGTAGGAATTTATGAGAGCTTTTATCCTGAGGAAAAATACATAAGTAAAGATGAGATTACGTTATTACCGGAAAGTAAACTAGGAGTAAAGATTGTTGCTACTGCAGACTTTGGTGGACAATATGACCGTAGGCGAGTAGCTCCGCCGGTGGAGCTTGTAGTGTTGGAGTAAGAGTGTAGCTTAGTTATGAAAGGTAATGTAATGAAAGATACTTCAATTATAAATAAGTTTAATGTATGTCCCGGTGTAATCTTTGAATTATATGATATTTACACGGATAAGGTGTATTTCATGGATAAAAATACCTCCGAATGTGATTGGTCGTTAAGGCTTGATTACTGTTTTGAGGGCAGACTTGAGGCAGAATTTACAGGTAAAAAGTATTCTTATATTGAGTCAGGTCAGATAGCAGTTAATACAACACAATATGATATGATTTCGTCAACATTTCCACTTAAAGTATATAAGGGATTCAGTATACTGCTTTATCAAAATAAAATGGATATGAAGTATTTGGATATGCTTAGGATACTTAACTTAGATTTTCATTATATAAATGCAAAGGTTGATGAAAATGCAGTATGGCTTACTGTTAAAATTTATAAAAAGCTTGAACTTTTATGTCTTGAGCTTATGGAGGTTAATTATGAAACTGAAAATGAATGGATATGGATTAAAATAACGGAGTTTCTCTATCTTGTAAAAAATGAGTTAAAAGATATTGTTCAAAAATCTTCTTACTTTACAGGCGAAACGGTTTATAAGATAAAAACAATGGTGAATCGTTATATTGAAGAACATAATTGGGAAGTTGATATAAAGGAATTTATTATGCAAAGTGATATAAGTGTATCGGTATTTTATAAGCTTTTTAAAAAGATTTACGGAACAAGCCCTGCCTATTATTTCAGGGATTATAGAATGAATGAGGCGGCAGTAAAACTTACAACGAGTAATGAGGCTGTGCAAAAGATTGCCTTGGAAACAGGATATATGAACTTCAGTAAATTTTCCACTGCCTTCAAAAGAAGATATGGAAAGACACCTAGTGAATATAGAAAAAGTAGAGAAAAACGGAGCATTTAATTTTTATTGCTAAGGGGCTAATAAGCTTGTTTTTCAAATTTTAATTTAAAAATAGAATAAAAATACTCATATACTAAAAATAATTTTGGAGTAGAGGCTAATAAATTACAGTGATAAAATAATAGAAGTTAGGCATATCTAACTTCTATATTTTTTTGTCTTAAAGGAGGTATTAGCTTTTATGAATATAAAAAAGATGTCTGTTTTAGTCCTGTGTCTTAGTGCCGTGATATTAACTGCCTGTAATACAAAATCAGATAATAGTTCAGCCACAAAAGATACGGAAAATGTAAAGGTGGAGAGTCAGACAAAGCAAAGTGAAAATGATTTAAATGAGTTACATATAGGAGCTATAAAGGGCTTTGAGGAGTCAAGAGAGGGCAATACTTTAGTATTTGACACGCTTACAAAGATAGATAATACATACAAACCTCTGCCAAACGTAATATATAAATGGGA
Source organism: uncultured Lachnoanaerobaculum sp. (assembly GCA_937925515.1). Lineage (GTDB taxonomy): Bacteria > Bacillota > Clostridia > Lachnospirales > Lachnospiraceae > CALALP01. The sequence continues at coordinate 24,137 of CALALP010000099.1, forward strand.
AAGCAATGATGAGCATACCGAGTATGACATTTATCTGAAAGAGGGAATTAAATTTCATGACGGAACTTTGCTTGATGCAGAAACAGTAAAATGGGATATAGAAAATGAGGGAAATACCTACTATTGCAGTTATGTCTATTTACTTGACAGCATTGAGAAGGTAGATGATACACATCTTAAGATAAAGTTGACTGCTCCATATCTTTATATGCTTGAAGATTTATCAAAAATTTCTGCATTGCCAAAGGACGGTATGGATAATGAGGGAAATCGTATAACAGAGATAGGAACAGGGGCGTTTAAGTTTGTATCCACTGACGCAGGAGAGGTAAGTAAACTTGAGAAAAATAAAGAATACTGGAATCAGGATTACAAAACCAATATAGATACTATTTATTGGCATAGTATACCTGATGAGCAGACAAGAAAACTTGCACTTGAGAGTGGTCAGATAGATGTAATCGGTCTTAGTGAACATTATATTTCTATGCCTTATTCAGTAATAAGTGATATTAAAAAAGACAGTAAGTTTGAGGTTATAAGAGAAGATGAAGACGCTTATACTTCCGTAGCCTCAATAGACCCTAACTGGAAACAGGGTAAAATGGCTGACAAAGAGCTTAGACTTGCACTTACTGCTATGTTTGACAGAAATGAAATTACTAAGGATGTAATGTTTAATATTCCGGTAGCCTGTGGTCATCTTTACAATCCTAAATTTAATGACGGACCTAAAGAGGAAACTCCTTTTACATACAATGAGGAGGCTGCAGAAAAACATCTTGAAAATGCAGGTTATACAGTTGGAAATGAAAGCACTCCTACAGTTGACGGCAGTGGAAATGCACTTAAATTAAAGCTTGTTGCAGGTACTGAAGAGTATGAAAAAGATTTGTGTGAGTATTTGCAAAGTGCCATGTCAAAGTACGGCATAGAACTTGAAATCAATAATCTTGATTCAGCACCGTTAATGGAGATATTAAAAAACGGAGATTATGATTTGCATATAAGTCATCCATGGTTTGTACCTTTGATTGACAGCTTAGGTTTTATGGGGGACGGAGATACCTATACCGACTATGGTTTGGGAATGGGTGTAAATGATGAGATGAAACTTGCAAGCAAGGAATTTATAGAAACTTCCGATGAAAATAATATTAAGAGTAATGCAGAAAAAATCTGGAAGATACAATATAGCGAGGGAGTATCAACACCGTTATTTGCTGATATAAGATATATTATTCATAATAAAAAATATACAGGTTTTCATTTTGACGGAAATGTTTTTCAGATAGACTTAAATGGTGTTACAAGGACTAAGTAATGAAAAAAATATTTGCAAACAGGTATATCAGAAGTATTTTATTTTTTATACCTACACTGCTTATTATTACACTTTTATCTTTTTCAGTAGTATATTTTTCTCCGGGGTTTCATGTCATAATAATGACACAGGCAAATAGTCAAGTAAATACAAGGGTTTTAGAGCTTCTACCAAAGTTTAAAATCAAAAGAATGAATCGTTGGTGTGCTGTTTAGAGCAGTTATTACGAAAATAAATGTTGTAAACAGTACATCAGCATAAAGGAGGAACTCACATGTCTAAGGCAAAAAAAGACACGATTGAAGCAAAAGGTTTTGCTATTCAAATTTATACTGAAGACTTTAAAAACGACTATATAAGTCTAACAGATATAGCTAAGTATAAAAATACTGATGATCCGAGGTTTGTTATTCAGAACTGGATGAGAAACAGAAATACGTTGGAATTTATCGGACTATGGGAAGTTCTGAACAATGAAAATTTTAACCGTGTGCAATTCGACACGTTTAGAAATGAGGCAGGACTTAATAGATTTACAATGACACCACAAAAATGGATTGATTCTACAAATGCTATTGGCATAATTTCAAAGTCTGGAAGATATGGTGGAACATATGCACATTATGATATAGCAATGGAATTCGCTTCATGGATTTCACCAGAATTTAAGTTGTATATTATTCAAGACTATAAGAGACTTAAGTCAGATGAAAATTCAAGGATGTCACTGGGATGGAATCTGAATAGGGAAATTTCAAAGCTTAATTATAAAATTCATACAGACGCAATCAAAGAATATCTCTTAAAAGATCTTACCAACGAACAGTTGTCTTACAAGTATGCAAGTGAAGCAGATATGCTCAATGTAGCTTTATTTAACAAAAGAGCCAAGCAGTGGCGTGAAGAAAATCCTGACTTAAAAGGTAATATGAGAGACTATGCAAGTCTGAATGAGCTACTGGTTCTTGCAAATATGGAAAGCTATAATGCAGTTCTTATCGGTAAAGGTATGGATCAAAAAGAAAGAATGATTGAACTGAGAAAGCTTGCTAGAAATCAGCTGATGTCAATTGAAAAGTTGAACAATACAGGAATTAATAGCTTAGAAGATAAGTCAAAGAAGTAGAGAGGTATGTTATGAGATGGGCATTGAAAATTATCTTATTTCCAATAATATTGCTCTTGTCGATACTAATTGCTTTTCTAAAATTTATTATAAAAGTTAGTGGAATGATTTTAGGTATAATATCTTTTCTAGTATTTATTGGAGCAGTAGCTTGCTTCATACAAAAAGATATGGCAACAGGAATGGTAGCATTACTTCTAGCATTCTTAATCAGTCCTTATGGACTACCTAAAATTGCACTGTGGATCACAGCATACCTTGAAGTAGCGAAAGATACATTAAAGGAGATATAAGAGATCTAAGACGATGGAACATAAATCTATCGTCTTTTTCTATGCCTAAATTTAAGAGAAAGGAGGCGATGAAATGAGTATGTATTTATTTGATGAACAACCTATACTGGCAAATAAAGCGTTAGCCAGAGAATTAGGCTTAAGAGATCTGTTTTATTCAGGGGACGGAATGGAGGAAGGACGTAAACAAATAAAATCATATAAATCTTGTTTAGAAGAATTAAGAGAAAGCACAGGATACAACGAACATATGAAACTGGGCAATAAGATTATTGCTAAAACCTTTGATGAAATAATTAAAGTTTTAGCTGATGTTATGGTATTAAATGCGGAAGATACAGTCACAATAAATCAAACGAAATTACCAGCATATGTTGTTCAAGAGAGATTTAGAAAATTAGATTCTTCGCATATGGAGTATTTTGTAAATGCTTTATCAGAGAACGAATCAAAAATAAGAAATGTAAGAGCATTTATCTTAACGGTAGCATATAATGCACCAAGCAATATGGATGCCTATTATACAGCACTTGTTAGTTATGATATGAGGGAAGGAGGTTACTGATGATAAATGAAGAAATTTCTAATAGAGTAGTTAATATTGAAGTTAATGTCTTAAAGGCAACATATCAAGAAATCTTAAGCCAAGTAAAGAAGTTACAACAGAGATCAAAACAACATGGTGGCTTAGATAAACTTATCAAGGCTGAGGGAAATGAAGTCAAACTCAAAGATATGGTTAAGAAAGGTCAGCTTGAAGAAATCAATGTTAAAGATGGTGAATTAAAAGAACTAAAAAAAGAATTGAATAAACATGGTGTTAAATTCTCAGTGATGAAAGATAAGGAGACTGGGACACATTTAGTATTCTTCCAAGCAAAAGATACAAAAGTTATGAATAAAGCTTTTCAAAATGTGCTATCAAATATTGAGAAAAAAGAAAAAAATAAGGAGTCAATTCACAAGAACATAGAGAAATTTAAAGAACTAGCTAAAAATACTATTTCTAAAGATAAAGTCAAGAATAAACAAAAGGAGCAGAGCCTATGATAGATAAGATACTAAAAGACATCAA
>CALALP010000100.1 GCA_937925515.1 uncultured Lachnoanaerobaculum sp.
TTATATCAATCCATTGACTTGGGTCTTCTACAAACTTAGCATAAAGTGTAAGTGGTGTAGTACTTGTTTCAAATGTATCTAAATCATTTACAGGTTGTGTAGCCGCCGCATCTTTATACCAACCCTCAAACATATAGTATCTGTTTGGTGTAAGTGTAGGTATATATCCGTCAGCCTTTAGTTTATTAAACTTAAATGCACTTGCCGCTCCTGCACTAGTTCCGTCATTTGCAAGGAAACTTGTCGGTGCTCCTGCCGGTAATGGATTGATACTTCCCTTTTCATAAGGTGCATTTGCTACTGCAAAGTTTATATCTCTCCATTTGCTTGCATCATGATTTAAGTTATAATCAACTCTTACTCCTGTTCCACTTGCAGGCATTGTTCCTGTAATATTTCCAAGGGCATCTACATTTAGGATTCCTGCCGGAGTCATTACATATCCACCATATACATATCCGTATAGGCTATCTCCAACATCATCTGTATAATGTGTGTTGATTATTTCGCCCGGAGCAGTTGGTTGTACCTTACTAAATAGAACTTTTGAATCTGCTAAGTATCTTCTTACTAAGTTCATACCTGCATCTGCTGTGTAATGATAGGTTATAGTTACATCTTGGTTTGGCATATAGCCTAAGAAGTTTCCACCTGCTTGATCATTAGTTACTACAAGTTGTGGATTTGTGTCAAATCCTACTATATAAGATGCTAAGTTTGAAGTATTTCCTGCATCAATAGTAAAATGATCATATGTATAACCTGTAATATTGGTCTTTGCTGTGGCAGTTATTGGTTGCTCTGCTCTTCTTGCTATTGTTGTTGGTGCATTTGGAGCAGGGAACTCATTTCCTGAACCGTCAACATGTCTTACCTTAAAGTTAAAGGTTACAGTTGGGTCTACATTGTATTTATAGTTTACGGTTACATTGGTTGCCGGCATACTTGGTATATCAACATGTCCTGTGGCTGCTGTAACTGTTCCTGCTGATGCAGGTACTAAACCTGTTGACAAGTATCTATATCCAGGTATATTTACAGGGTCTTTAGTTACTTGAGCTGTAATCTGATGATTTGTTGCCTCTGAACCAAAGTTTATTACGAGGGACGGATTACTATTTCTATGAATTGATCTTGCCTCATAGGTTGCACTTCCAGGATTCCATTTTGCATAAAGTTTTACAATTCTTGCTGCATTTGGATTTGGATAGCTACTAAATGTTGCTCCGTCTGTATCTCCGGTATTATAAACATCATCGCCATTATTATCTGTATAAGTTCTCCACTCAGCGAATACATATCCTGCTTTTGTAGGAATCGGTAAAGTACCAAGTATTGAAGAACCGGAAGTTACATTTTCCTCTTTATCACTTACACTACTTCCACCTTGAGCATCAAAAATGTATTTAACTACATTTCTTATATACTTAACTGTAATGTCTACATTAGTATCAGGTAATGTACCTGTAATATTTCCTAAAGTACCTAAGTTAGCATCTCCTAAGTTTATACTTGATACGGCAGGAACTTGAGTTCTAGTAGGTGAAGTAGTAACCTCACTTACAAGATGTCCTGTCCAAGCAGGTGCATTATAACTTAGAGTAGAACCAGCTCCCAAAGATGCTGTTATTGGGTTAGAAGTTAAACCAAGAGTTGCAGGAGGGATATTATCTCCGTTTTCATCTACATATGAGATAGTTAAATCTCTCTTCTCAAGTCTAAGATAAAGTACACCAAGCTCTTGAGCTCCACCACCAAATTTAGTTTTTGAAATATCAGCACTCTGTATACTTTGACCGTCTCTATCTGCTACAAAGTTTGTAGTAGAATATGGAATATTAGCTGTTGGAGTTCTTCCTACGAAATCACTTACAGGAGTACCCACATCATTTGAATCCGGAGTTCTACTATTAGGAACATTTACTCCTACTTTTCCTGTAAACTCCTTACCTGTTTCTACCCAAAGTACAGTAGATCCAAGATCTATATTGGCATTTCTGGCAGTAGCAGGATCAGTTGAAACATTGCTCTTATTTCCTATAACCTTTACATTACCATTTAATGTAACAGGGTAATATGGAGCGGCTGCTACGGACTCTATTTTAATTGCAGAACCTACTCCCGTTGATTCATTATCTGTAATAACTATTTCTTTTGAAGAATCTTCTGCATTAAGTTCTACCTTACCTGTTCCCCTTACTTTTATGACAGACGGTTCATCTTTTATAGCTCCAGTACCACCTGTGGACTTAGCATTTTTGATAGTAGTCTTATCGCTTATAGTAAGTAATCCCTTATCTATATCAAATATAGGTTCATCTGCCTCTACTGCACTCTTATTTCCGTCAATATTTATATTGTAGAAACTAAGATGAGAGTTAGTACCCTCAAGTATAAACATCTTATCCTTAAAGCCTGCTTTTCTCTTTATGATCTGACCGTTACCACTATATGCTGGATTTTCCGGAGAGCCACCAAGTGGAAATGTTCCAAGATTTAACTTTCCACGAAGTGAATCTGTCTTATAAGGACTTGTTTCAATCTGAACTTCCAAGTTATCCGGAACTTTTATAGTCTTATCTACTTCCACATCATTTGCTACATAGATATAACCTTTTTTTACACCTGAATGTTTCATTGCCCATAAAGCATCTTGTATATTTGTAAGAGGTGCAGCTATATAACCATTTTTAGGACTACCTGTATACTGTGGGTCTACATAGTACACTGCCGCTCTCATAGATACTTCAAAGGTAGTGCTTTTCATTTCATTTGGCCCCATTTTTAGGTTTGCAGAAAAACCTGCAGCACTATCTGTATTTTGTATAAGTACATTATTCTGTGTGTTTTTTGCAAATACCCAGTTACCATGTGCTATACCCATAGTATTAATATAATCTCCTGCCCATACTCTACCAGCTCCACTAACTCTTCTTGCATCAAAATCAGTTAAAGCCTGAGCATTTTGAGCCCCCGGACTTGAAAGAGCAGTATTACCATCAGCACTAAATGTCCAATCTCCACGAGATCCCCAAGAGGCTCCACCACCTTGATTAAAGTAATCCATCATGTGAATATGAGTATTATTATCATCTATTATAGTAGGTGCCACGTCAGTTCCTGCCACCATAGTATCAGCCTCTGCACCAATCCAAAAGTTTACATCATATGGATTTGGATTATATGCAGTCCATACTACAAGTAACTTCTGCTTATCATCAGTTGGCTTTACTTCCATTCTAACTTCTATCTTATCAGGGCCTGCTTGTGTAATACCTGCTGCTGTTTTATAAGCTGCCGGTACAGTAACTTCTGTAACTTCTCCATTTCCCTTTGAGCCTGTATTATATGCACTTATAAAGCTCTGACTTGGTAGTCCACCTGAAACACTATGTGGTGATATAACGGGAAGACTTGCACTTACTCCCTCATCATTTTCAGCTGTTCTACCAAAACCATAGTAAGTTGACCACCAGTTATTACTAAATGCTGACCTTGATGACCCACTCATACCTTTCTCAATACTTGTCTTTGGGCCATTAGGGTTTGTTATAGCTCCTATATTAAATGAATACTGATTTGGTGATGCTAATGGATTATTACCATAGGCATTTGTACCATATACAGACGGTCCAAAAGTATATGCAGTACCCTGTGATGAACCAAAAGTCTGATTACCATTTACCTTGGTTGGGTTTATATTGGTAAAATCTGTAATTGATCCACCTGTGTCAGTTGCCGGCCATAACTCGGCATTGTTTTGCATTATGCTTGCTTGTGCCTCAAATACACCGGTTGGCAAACCTGTAACTATCATTCCTGCTACTAAAAGCATAGCAGTGGCTTGCTTAAATTTCTTAATTAATTTCATATTCTCCCCTCTAACTATTCATAAAGTAAAAAGCCTTCGCTCCAGTTATCTCTACCCTCTTTTTCAAATGTAATCTCTTCGCCCCATTGACTACCCTTAGGTGCATCTGAGTTATAATGATAGAAAGAATTACCTTTCTTTCTTGGCTTGTCGGTATCTGTAACTCTTGCTACAAACTTAGAATTCCTTATAACTATCCAGTTATCTTCTCCGTCTTTAAGAGCCTTTGTTCCTGTAACTACTCGTCCGATAGAGTCAACAACTAAATAATCTTCTCCTGTACTTCCGTTCCTTGTATCTTTAAATATTCCATATTTAATATCAGGATTTGCATCAAGTCTAAGTCCGTTAAAGTAGAACTTGCCATTTGATTTTTCTAGCTTACATTTATTTCCAATAGCAACTCCACTATTTCTAAAACCAAATACTGCATCTCCGTCTCTTAAAGCTACGGTTGCCTCTCCTCTTATCATCGAACCGTCATTTAGCTCATCTGCTCCAAACAAATATAAGTTACCTCTTTCAATGAAGTCTATTGGAGAGTCATTTGCATTAGTGAGGAAGTCCTGTCTACGCCATTCATTAACCTCATACTTAATTCCAAACTTTCCGTCATCATGCATAATTACAAATGATGTTATCATTCTTCCTATCTGATCAAAGGCATACTTTCTACCATTGATAGTTGCAATCTGGTCTTTGATAACTGAACCGTTCTTTCTAGTTCTAAACCATGAATACTCTCTAGTATCATATTCTTCTTGGCTCATTGCCTCATTTGGCACTGTAAATACCCAAGAATCACTCTTTTGTGCTCCGTCATTATCATCTGAACCATATCTTATTCCTGCATTTGATGCTGTTGCATTACCTGTATAGTTGGTAAGTGCAAGTCCCGGAATCATTGCTCCATTCTCATCAAATGAATAAGTTGCTCCATTGATTTCTTTTAATTTTGGACTAAGAGTGTTACCTGCCTTTAACTTCTTACCTTTGTAATCAAAGTAAAGCCAAATCTCAGCATAATCATTATAGTTTCTTTGAGCTAGTTCACTTCTTGCTCCGGTTTCTCCTACATCAGGATATAAGAGCCACTTATCAGTGTACAATGCTCCGTCCTCTCCTGCATAGTAAGTTGCAGTTAAGAACTTATAACTATCATCTCCGTCTATCACTTCTCCTGCCTCATTCAAAAAGCCTGTCTTAAGTTTTCCGTCAGTATCAAATATATAATGCTTTCCGTCAATGGTCTTAGGTGTAACCCTATCGCCTTTTCCCTTAAGTGCTCTTCCGTTTGAGCCAAAGTAGTACCAAACTTGATTGTTATTATCATCGTCAAATGAAACCCACTTATCTTTTACCATTTTACCTGACTCATCAACATAGTAGAGGTTATCTCCGTCCTCAACTGTTGTGTTTGAAAGTGTCTTTTCATCATTTCCGATATAATAATTATCCTCTCCTGAAGTAACCCATGTGTTTGAGGCATAAGTTCCGTCAGCCTTTTGGTACTTCCATGCACCTTCTACTTCTTCCCAACCTGCAGCATAAGAAGTTCTTGCAACTGCAAAAAGGATAAAAGCAGTAAGTACACTTATTTTTAAAAACTTACGTTTAATCATAAAACCTTTCTTTCCTTTCTTTCTACATAACAATAATAATTACAAAAATTTACACAACCTTAGTTACAACACCCCCTTGATCACTTATAATAACTATTAGATTTAAATAGTTTCAAACATCGGAAATATGGCATGAACATACCTTTAAAAATGATAGGATAATTTAGAGAAGTTAGTAAATCAGAGTATAGCAAAACTAATATCTGCTGGTATTAACAAAAAAATCACATTTTTTATTAATAGTTACAGAAATTAATTTCAGCATAAGGTTAGATAAAATCAATTTAGATAAAACTAATTTACCTAACTGATTAGTAGGTAAATAAATATAATCCACCTACAAAACTATTAGATGCTTTCTCACTCTAAATATAGAAAACCCCTGTAAAACACTATTTTGTAGAAGTAAAACACTTAGGGCAATGTACTACTCCTAACATCAGATTTATAAAAACTTACGATTTACATAGATTAATCTACATTCCTATATCATTCCTCTTAATCTTTAAAGCTATTTTAAATAAATCTAATAATCTTAACCCAATTATACATTAGCCTTTATTTTTTTTCAACAGTTTAATAGACTAAAAAAATTACAAAAAAATTAAATTTTTTCTGCGTTTTTAGTAATCTTTCACCATTAAATTAAATCTATTTTTGAGATATTTAACAACAACTCGCTTAAAAAACTTTAAATATACTTTCTTTTTCCTCCTCAAACATCATTACAAAGCCGATCATAAGAAATATATTGCACACAAACATTGCATTTTTTGCGAATAAATCTATACATATATCTCCTATTATAGCTCCTACTATAAAGCAAAATATTATAAAATAGTATAGTAAAGATTTTTTTAAAAAATTACTATCTTTATCTCTTAAAAAAGAATAGAAATGTTGGGTGGCACTCCTTAAATTTCCTATACACATAGTTGTTGCTATCCCATTTCCCTGTATCTTTCTAAAACTCTCTACCTGCATACCACAAGCCATAGAAGTTATTGAATTTGCAATTATATTGTGGCTAAGTGGTATAAAGCACACAAATGTAAGCAGTACAATCTCTACCAAAACTGTAACTTGCCTCCAATGCAGATTTCTTAGTTTTTTTGTATCTCTACTCATAAGATGCCTTATTATATCAGATATTAATATACCAAGTGAAAATGCTATCACGGGGAGTAAATACTTAAATGCCAAATTAAATTCTCCCTTAGTTAATTTAATTCCTAATAAAAGCATATTCCCTGTTTGTGCATTTGCAAAAACCTTGCCCCTACAAATATATGAATATGCGTCCATAAAACCCCCTGAAAGTGCCAAAACTATCCCTAGTTCAATAGTTTCAGAAGTCTGATTTTTACTCATAGAATTGCCCTTTCTATGTTAATGTTATGTGTTTTTAGTTAGCTTCTTTAAATAAGTTTATATTCTTATTTTTATGTTCCTTTGTAATTATTATAATATATTACAGTCAGTAAGACTAATCAAGGGGATTTAATATATCTTATCTAAAAATGCAAGACAATATGACTTATATATAAGGAATATTTTTGAAAACTATATTTTATAAGCTTTATTATTTGCCTAAAATCTATTGAAAAATGTAAGATAATGATTTATAATAAGTGTGCAGGTAGGAATATGCTGCGTACACGTAGAATCAAATTAGCGTTTAAGCGACTTGTAAAGTCGTTGACTATGTGGAGTCGCCCTTATGGGCGATTTTTTAATTTAGTGGAGGATATTCAACTTATGAATATATACATATATTCTGATGAATCAGGAGTATTTGATTACATACATAATAAGTATTTTGTTTTTGGTGGATTAATTATATTAGGCAATGATAATAAAGAAACTGCATCAAGAAAATATAGAGCCTTAGAAAAAAATATAACTAATAATAATTCATACTATTTAGGAAAAGAATTAAAAGCATCATTCATTACAAATAGAGAAAAACAAAGGATATATAATGCTCTTAGACAATACTTAAAATTTGGAGTAGTTATAACAGAGAAAAAAGTACATAAGAAAATTTTTGATAATAAAAAAACCAAGCAAAGATTTTTAGACTATACCTATAAAAGAGCAGTTAAAAAAGCTTTATTGTATATCATAAATAACAATATTCTAAATACTCAAGATATAGATAATATTTATTTCTATATAGACCAGCACTCAACTGCAACTGATGGACGATATGAACTTAAAGAAAGCATAGAAACAGAATTTAAAATTGTAACTTTCAATTACAATTATCAAAAATTTTATGAACCAATACTTCCTAACTTAAAAACTCTTGACATAGAATTTTGTGATTCCAAACATAGGACACTTATTAGAGCAGCTGATATTATAGCTAATAGAATTTACTATCTTACTAATTCAAATTCTTTAGATAATACCTTAGATAATACCATTGAAGAAAATCTTATTATATTACATCTTCCTTGAATTGCATAAATAAAACATCAAGTTTATAATCATCAAGAATAGAAAAACTTTCAATTTTAATACTCATTTTGAACTCCTAAATTCACTTTCAAAGCCAAATAACGCAATATATAGTTGACTTTACAAATATTACAACCATATATTGTGTTAGAACTTTAGAATATTATCACATTTGAAAAGAAAATAGAATAGATTTTTCTTTAAATTAAATTTTGAACTTAAATCAATATTTAGCTACATAGTACTGATTTATTTTATGCCATTCCATTTAGACATCGCCTTTTCCAACTTCAAAAAGTTACAATTTGCTTTCCTTACTATCCCTGTTTCTTTTTGTTTTTTATATATTTTTTGAACTTTGTTCATTACCTTTTCTTTTATTGATAGGCAAAATTGATATTCCTTTTTTAATAGTTCTTTATAACTCATATCTTTTAACTTATTAAATACAAGTTTTTCGTAAGCTCCATTCGGAACAGGTATCATCTTTTTTATGTCAAGTACAGATAATACATGGATTTTCTTTTTATTAGAGTAAAACTTATAAATGTCTTTTGATATTTCTACATTGATGTCAACCAATTCATATAATAAGAAATGTTCATCAGAAACATTCTTCCATTTTTTATGTTTTTCTTTTGCTGAAGTCATTGGGATAAAATAATTATAATTTCCAACTAAAACAATTATACCTAAAAAAGTTTTCATACTTTTTCTATATGATAAATCATAATATACTTCTGAATCTATATTGTACAAATATTCAAGATAATCAGGATTTATAACATAAAAACCATATTCTTCTAATTTAATCATAAATATCTCCCTCACTCTAATTATTTATAATATTACTAACACATCAATACTAAAAAAGAGAGGTTTTAGCCTCTCCATACTTTAATGCTCCACCTTTGGGATATAGGTAGTGGGACACCTTCTTTAATGCTCCACCTTTGGGATATAGGTAGTGGGACACCTTCTTTAAGTTCTTTAGTCAAAGTATAGCAAAAAAATATATATAAGTCAAATGTGTATTAGTAACTTTCCCCTTTTCTAAAATTTCCATAAACTACTCTAGTAGTGTTGACTCTTTCATAGTTTTCTCTGTATCTGTACAGAAAACATAGTTACTAATAAAATTTAATTTTGCAACAGCCCCTTAAATAGACAAGTGTAAAATTCTATCCTTGCGTAAAATAAGTAAATAACATACAATAAAACTTATAGATGCTATAAACCAAGATAAAGGATAACAAGAAAGAGTTAGAAAAAGTGATGATTTCAAAGGCACTATAAACATTATCCAAAAAATACGGAAAAAACAAGTTGTTATAAGAGTGATTATCATAGGACGAACACTCTCTCCCATTCCTCTTATTGCAGAAGAAAGTATTTCAAAAAACACAGCCATTACATAAAATGGTGCAATAAAGTTCATAATACTACCTACAATCAAAATGGCTGATTGTTTTTTAATAAGTAAGCTTGCCAAAAATATACTATGAAAATATAGTATAAAACTTATACTGCCTATAATTACAACTCCTATTAATATTCCAAAATTAACTCCTTGTTTTACTCTTATATACTTTCTTGCTCCATAATTTTGTGCAATAAAAACCGAAACTGCAACAGAAAGAGCCTCTAAAACAGACCATATTAAAAAATCAAGTTTTCCACACACTGCCCAAGCAGCTATTGAATCTACACCAAAAGAATTTATTGAACTTTGCACTACCATATTTGAAATAGGAAACAAAACAAACTGCATACCTATGGGCATACCTAATTTAAATATTTCCTTTATATATTTTCCTTGAAAATGTATTTTAGTTATGCGAATTTTACAAGGTAAAGTTGTTTTTAGAAGTATGAAAAATATTAAAATTGCACACACAAATTGTGATATTATAATTGTTGCTCCGGATGAAAGTCCTGTAAAAAAATTCAATGGAAACTTAATTACATTATACACTGAATCAATAGCGGCCAACATGTCTGTTCCTGCAAACTGCCCTATTATAAAGGCATCTGTCATAGTATATAATGCCTGGAATATTGTACTTAAAAATATGGGAAATGCAAACTTTATAAGAACTTTCCATACCATACCATTTATAAGTTCAAAGCTTTGTTTATTTTCCTGCATTAAACATTTCCTCTTAAATAACTAAACTTTTCTATCTACCTCATCAATAATCTTATTTACATCTTCCTGCCTACCAATTACCAAAAGATGACATTTCTCCTTAATTACTGAATCTGCCTTAGGCATAAAATGTACTTTATCTCCACTTTTATAGCCTAAAACTATTATTTCATAACTATTTCTTAAATCTAATTCTCTAAGACTTTTGCCAATCCAATGTTTTATAGGAGATATTTCAAACATTGAAAATTTATCTGTAAGCTCAACATAATCAAAAATATTGTCAGAGCTATAACTTATAGCTGTTTTTTCAGCAATATCTCTCTCCGGATATATGACCTTATCTGCACCATTTCTTAGAAGAAACTTAGCTTGAATATCTCTACTTGCATTACTTACTACATGCTTTGCTCCAAGTTCCTTTACTAAAGATGTAATCTCAAGAGAGCTTTGAAAATTTGTACCAATACACACAAATACAGTATCAAAATTTGATACACCAAGACTTTTTAAAACTTCTATATTGGTGCAGTCGCCTACCTTAGCACTAACAACATAATCAAAAAGTCCCTCCAATCTTTCCTCATTTTGATCTACAACCATAACTTGACTACCCAAGTTAGACAAATTTTTACAAAGATGTTGACCAAACTTTCCTGCACCTATTATCAAAATAGACTTCATATTTAACATTCCTTTCTAAATTTAATAATTTCACAATCAGAAATCAACCTATGCTTATACTTTCCTTTGGCTGTATAATCTTAGGTTTAGTATTATTCTGCACAAATGCAAAGGCAAATGAAAGACTACCAACCCTGCCTATATACATAAGTAAAATCATAATAAATTTTGAAATAATACTTAAATCTCTAGTTATTCCGGTAGTCATTCCAACAGTTCCTATTGCTGAAAATGCCTCAAAAAATACCTCTATCATGTTTAATGGCTTCATTATCATTACAACAAAAACTGATAATACTACAAGCCCTAAATTAATTGCTGCAATAGTAGCTGCACTATATACTGATTCCTCATTAATTCTCCTGTCAAAAATATTCATTCCAAAGGTTCTTGTAATAGTTGATTTTACATTTGCAAATATCACAAAAATAGTAGTAGTTTTAACACCTCCTGCTGTAGAGCCTGAACTTCCACCTATAAACATTAAAAACATTGTAAGTAGTTTCCCTGCATCTGACAATTTCCCTGTATCTACTGTATTAAAACCTGCTGTTCTTGCAGTTACTGATGAGAAAAGACTTGCCAAAACCTTGTCTGTAAAGTTCATGTCCTTTATGACTCCATTTTGTTCTGTAATAAAAAATAGCAAACCTCCTCCAAATACAAGTATAAATGTCATCACAAGAACTATTTTGGTATGAAGACTATACTTTCTAAACTTTATACCATTTTCATAAATATCATTCCAAACCACAAATCCTATACCACCTATTATAATAAGTAGCATAATGACTACATTTACTATTACATCATTATAATAAGCTGTAACGGAGGCAAATTTTCCATATTTATCTCCCATAAGGTCAAAACCTGCATTACAAAATGCAGAAACCGAATGAAATAATGAAAACCAAAGACCTTTGACAAAGCCGTATTCAGGAATAAATCTAAAAGCAAATAAAAACATTCCACTTCCCTCAAATATAAGTGTACCGAATAAAATTTTTCTTGTAAGTTTTACTACACCACCTATTTTTAAGGAATTGGTACTTTCCATAATAAGCCCACGCTCTCTAAGACCTATTTTTCTCCTAAGAATAATTGAAAAAAATACCCCAATGCTTATAAATCCCAGTCCTCCAACCTGTATAAGTAACAGTATTATAACTTGTCCAAATATTGACCAATATGTTGCAGTGTCTACAACTACAAGTCCTGTTACACAACTTGCACTTGTAGCAGTAAAAAGTGCTGTTAAAAAATCTGTAAACTGATTATTCTTTGAGGATATAGGGAGCATCAAAATAAAAGTTCCAAGCATTATCATTATAAAGAAACCAAGAGCTATAAACTGTACCTGCGATAAATATTTTTTACCTGTTTTCATTATCTTCTCCACACTAAACTTGTATTTGTATCAAATGTTTATAGACCATTATAACACTTATATTAGTCAATTTGACAAAAATACTAATATTTTTAATAAAAAAAACACCTTTAGTTATAAGGTTTTAAAACCAATATAACAAAAGATGTTTTAACATTTTATGGAGATGATGGGAGTTGAACCCATGTCCAAAAACCAATTCATCGTTCTTCTACTATTATAGTTAGTTATTTGACATTCCCTCTATTCTACGATAACTAACAACCTTAGAACTTTGGTAGCTTCATAATACTTATATACACTCAAAGCTTTGTGCATACAGTTTCTCACTTAGTCGACGCCAGGGAAATAGGGTGTGAGTCCCCTAAATATGACGGCTACCCTTAGGCAGCGTAAGCTAAATTTTCTTCAGCGTTTAATTTAATTTTGCCATTTAACGCATCGCATACGAATAGCTTCACCAACTGCATGATCCCTGTCGAAACCAGTACATCCCCTTACTATAATATTTTCTTTGCTATGTGAAAAAATATTATCCTTACAAAAGAGGTAGTTAAATCTTGCAAATCTTACTATCAAAAGTCAACTCTACCCTTGACAACACAAGTATATACTAACAATCGACCTTTCGCAAGCATTTTCACATACTTTTCACACTTTTCAAAACTTATAATTTCTAGCTTGGCTCTCTATACAAAAAAAATAATTAATGCTATTATAAAGCTTGTAGAAATATTGAAAGATTTAGAGGAGGAATAATGGAAAATCAATCTAAGGAGAAATCTCCTATTAACAATAATGAAGACTTGCATCATGTACTTCAAGCTAGGAGAGATAAACTTTCAGAATTGCAAGCAGAGGGAAAAGACCCTTTTCATGTAACTAAATATGATGTTACACATCATAGTGCAGATATTGTTGCTTCCTATGATGAACTTGAGGGTAGGGAAGTAAGTGTCGCAGGTAGAATAATGCTTAAGAGAGTTATGGGAAAGGCATCATTTGTTACTATACAAGATAGAGAGGGCAAAATTCAAGCCTATGTTTCAAGAGATGCTTTAGGCGAAGATGAATATAAAGCATTTAAAAAACTTGATATTGGAGATATAGTTGGAATACAGGGAACTATATTTAAGACTAGAACAGGGGAAATAAGCATACATGCCACTTTGGTAAAACTTTTGTCTAAGAGCTTAAAGCCACTTCCTGAGAAATTTCACGGTCTTACTGATACAGATGCAAGATATCGTCAAAGATATATTGACCTTATAGTAAATTCTGAAACTAAGGAAACTATGATAAAAAGGTCATTAATCTTAAAAGAAATAAGAAACTTTCTTGATTCAAGAGGTTTTATGGAAGTAGAAACTCCTATGTTAGTATCAAATGCAGGAGGTGCGGCTGCAAGACCTTTTAATACACATTATAATGCTTTAGATGAAGATGTTAAACTTCGCATTTCTCTCGAGCTTTATCTAAAAAGACTTATAGTTGGTGGACTTGAAAAAGTTTATGAAATAGGTAGGGTATTTAGAAATGAGGGAGTAGACACAAGACATAATCCGGAGTTTACTCTAATGGAGTTATACCAAGCTTATACTGACTATTATGGAATGATGGAACTTACAGAAAGTTTATTTAGGTATCTGGCTGAAACTGTATGTAAGACTACTGTAATTCCTTATGCAGAGTCTATGATTGACTTAGGAAAGCCTTTTGAAAAAATGACTATGCTTGATGCAGTTAAAAAATATGCTGATGTTGATTTTAGTGAAATTCACACTTTAGAAGATGCTAGAAAAATTGCAAAAGAAAAGCATGTGGAATTTGAGGAAAGACATACTAAAGGGGATATACTTAATCTATTCTTTGAGGAATATGTTGAGGAGCATTTAATTCAGCCGACTTTTATAATGGATTATCCTGTTGAGGTATCTCCTCTTACAAAGAAGAAACCTGAAAATCCTGAATTTGTTGAGAGATTTGAGTTATTTATTTATGGTAGGGAAATGTGTAATGCCTATTCAGAACTTAATGACCCAATAGACCAAAGAGAGAGATTTAAGGCTCAAGAAGAGGCATTTGCAGCAGGCGATGAAGAGGCAAATCACACTGATGAAGATTTCCTTAATTCACTTGAGATAGGTATGCCTCCAACAGGTGGAATTGGGTATGGTATTGATAGACTTGTTATGCTTTTGACAAACTCTCCTGCTATAAGAGATGTACTACTTTTCCCAACAATGAAGAGTTTAGATAAGTAGTTGCTACCCCTATTGCAAGAGAAAAAATATTAGAGGTAGTAAAAAAGTGGATAGAGATATATCTATAATACTACTGAACAGATGCTCCATAAGTATTATGATGCATTTCTTTAATTACCAAGACTAAGATAGAGGGTGTTGCAAAACTCATTTTTACAAATAGTGCTATCTTTGTTATTCTCTACTGAAATACAACAAAGTTATATTTATTCATTATTATGTGGGATTTGTCCCCCTACGAGGGATAAATCCCAATATATAGACATTTTGCAATATCCCCTATTTTCTCTACTTCCTTAATCAGAATAATCTATAATTCCCTCTACGCATATCCTTGCTTTTTTATCATAGATAATACATTCCTTATATACCCAATGCACTCCCTCAACATCATCAGGAACTATATTTTTGCGTTCCTCTTGTAATTTTTCATAATCTTGGTTCTTTATTATATATATTTGGTTCTCGTTCTTATCTACATAAGTTACATCTTCATTATAATTTGGAATGTCTTTTATATCATAAGTAAAATTTTTCAAGCCTCTCTCTAAAGCACTTTTCTTAAGTTCTTCCATTTCAACTTTATTAACAATATCCATATTTGTCTCATTATCCCATAATTTATCTGCTATTTCCCTATTATTCTCTGTCATTTCTAATACGGATTTTGAATATTCGCCACCGTCTTCCGGTTCAAACTTATATACTATCTTCATATTATTATCTATATCATACCTATTAGGCCTCGCTGAGCCTGCCTCAGATTTAAAAATTCCATTACTAAATGAATAAGCATTCTCATATATATAAACAAATACCTTATTTATATCATTATTAGGAGTTACATGCACAACATTTACAATAACAATAGGATATAATGGGGGCTTTAAATCACTTCTTGATTTAAGATAAGCCTCATACCTTTTTAATTCATCTTCATAGATAACCTTTTTTAGTTTACTTTCTAGGCTCTCCTCACTACTTTCCATAATTGTTTCTTGTTCTGTTTCACTCTTTATATTTGCCTTAGTTTCAGAAGTATTTTCTGCTTTCTTTTCATTTTCCACACTACTTATACTTTCTTTTTTAGTTTCTTTTTGGGTATCTCTATCTTTGGAATTTGCACTAACTTTGCCTGTATTACAACTTGTTAAAATAAATAAGCTTAATGTCAGCATAATAATTATTTTAGTATTCATTTCTACCTCCTATCTCTTAGTTAAGAATCTAAAGTAACTATTTTTGTAACATAAGTATACTATTAATTTATTTATTTTATTATAGTCAA
>CALALP010000101.1 GCA_937925515.1 uncultured Lachnoanaerobaculum sp.
GTACAAATACAGAGAAAACTATATTTGCTAATTTAAAGACTTTCTGTTATATATCCTGTCCCCCTACGGGGGATAAGATATATATGGATAGCCATTTTGCGACACCTTCATAGATAGATATTTTGCGACAGCCCCAAAAAGTTACTAATCGAACAAATATTTTATGACTTACATTTTCCGGTAGAATCTCTAACTATAAGTTCTGCATGTAATAAAAGCGTACTTATATTTACCTTACCTAATAAACTTGAAAGTGCATTAAAAGCAGACTTACCAAGTTGAACCCTATCTTGCCTAATAGTTGTCATAGGAGGAGAAGTATAGGCGGCTATCGGTATATCATCAAAGCCTACAATACTTATATCCTCAGGAATCTTATAACCTAATTCCTTACATTTTAACATTGTAGCATAAGCAAGATTATCATGACTACAAACTATTGCTGTTTTTTTAGCATCAAGTAACTTAGTTAAATGCATTTGAACACAATCAGTAATTAAATATTCATGGTAGGCACTGTCTTTGTCTGCCTTAAGCCCATTTTCACTCATAGCCTCAAAAAATGCTTTCATTCTTTCCTGCATTACAAAAGAACCTAAATCTCCACTTAGATAACCGATCCTTGTATGTCCGAGGGACTTTAAATGTGCAATCACAAATCTAAGACCCTCATCATTATCAATTCTTATACTTGCAATTATAGGATTTCCTGAAACATAATTATCATATAGTACAGTAGGAACTTTACTTGTTTTAAATTCCTCAAGCCAAGGGTCGCTAAGAGAAAAACCTATAACAAATGCTCCTAAATAGCGATTTTTCATCATGTACAGATTATACTTTATACCTTTTTGAAATTCCTTATCCACTCTTACTATCTCTACTTCATATCCTGCCGGTTCTGCAAGCTGTCTAAAGCCAAGTACAAGATCATATCCAAATTCATGACGTTTTTCATAAGACATTTCGCCAACTAAAATACATAACTTATTTGGAACATTCTTTTTATTTAAAAATCTTGTATAGCCCATTTCAATAGCTGTTTCAATAACTATTTTTTTAAGCTCATCACTTACATCGCTTGCACCATTTAGAGCTTTAGAAACCGTGCCTTTAGATATTCCCAATTTGTCTGCAATACTCTGAACTGTTGTCATACTCCACCTTCATTAAAATTAATTTATTCCCTTAATCTATTATATGCCAAAATTTGAAAAAAGTAAAACCGAAAACATTTTCTGTATGCTGGAAAAGACAAGTAGAATGATTGACTTTACATTTTTTGCATGTTAGTATTAAGTCAATAACCAATAAAACCTATCTGATTTAAGGAATTAAAGATAGAAAATATTTAATATCAAAAACATTTGATGTATAGGAGGCATTATGAGTTTAGTAAAGGAAGTTGAGGCTATAAAAGACTATTTGATAAGCACAAGGCGAGAACTTCATGAAAATCCGGAGCTTTCACTTAAGGAATTTAGAACTGCTGACAGGATTGAAGAAGAACTAAATAAACTTGGTATAGAACATAGGAGAGTGGGAGAAACAGGTGTACTTGGTATTTTAAGGGGAAATGTAAAAAGCGATAAAGTTATAGTCCTTAGAGCAGACATTGATGCACTCCCTATAAAAGAGGTTTCAGGAGTAAGTTATTCTTCAAAAAATGAGGGAGTTATGCATGCTTGTGGACATGATTCACATACTACTTGCCTTTTGGGAGCAGCAAAGATTTTAGCAACTAAAAAAGATGAAATTGCAGGAGAGATAAGATTTGTTTTTCAGCCTGCTGAAGAGATAGGAAAGGGTGCAAAGCCATTTATCAAAGAGGGCGTTTTAGAAAATGTACAAAGAGTATTCGGCTTTCATGTTGCACCTGATTTGCCACTTGGAGTTACAGGACTTACACCTAATCTTAATAATGCAGCAGTAGATCATTTTACTATAAAGATAAAAGGTGCATCAAGTCATGTAGCTTTACCAAATATGGGAATAGATGCACTTTTTGTTGCGTCAGCAATAGTTGTGGCAGTTCAAGCAATATCTACAAGAAGATATTCTCCTACTGAACCTATTATCATAGGTATAGGTAAGTTTCATTCAGGTACAACTTATAATGCTTTAGCAGAAAGTGCAGTACTTGAGGGAACTACAAGAACAATTTCAAATGAAAGTAGAGCAAAAGTTAGAAAAGAAATTGATAAATGTGTTGACAATATTTCTGAAATATACGGAGCAACTGCTCAAGTAGAATGGGACGAGTTTACACCTCCACTTATAAATGACCCTCAAACTTGCGAGGAAGTATCAGCACTTATAAGAGAAACTTTTGGTGCTGAACATGTTATTAATGATAGAGAAGTTTCTATGGGTGGAGATAATTTTGCAGAGTTTATACAAGAAAAACAGGGAGCTTATGCTTATCTAGGTACTTCAAATAAGAGTAATCCTAATACTTGCTTACCATTACATAGTGATAGCTTTGATTTAGATGAAAAAGCTATGATTACAGGAACTTGGTTGCATGTTGCCTATGCACTTTGGTTTTTAAAAGAATAAATGTAGGTGATTGATATGAGATTAGTGATTCAACGTGTTACAAGAGCAAGTGTTACAATAGATAATAAGAAAAAATCTGAGATAGGTCTAGGACTCTTAGTGCTAATAGGTTTTGGGAATAATGACGATGAAAAAATAGTAGATAAGTATTTAAATAAACTTATCAAACTTAGAGTATTTGCAGATGAGGCAGGCAAAACCAATAAATCAGTTAAAGATGTAAATGGAGGTCTTTTGCTTGTTTCACAATTTACACTTATGGCTAATTGCAAAGAGGGCAATAGACCAAGCTTTACAAATGCCTTAAACCCTAAAGAGGCAAATAGATTGTATGAATATATGATTGAAAAGGCAAGAGAGCAGGTAAAAGAGGTGGGCGTAGGAGAATTTGGTGCAGATATGAAAGTTGAACTTTTAAATGATGGTCCGTTTACAGTTGTAATAGACGAAAATAACATATAGAAAGGGCTAAAAATAAAAATAATATAAAAAATATACAAGTCAAATAAATAACATATAAATAAAGTTTAAAAATTTTCACAACAAGGGCTTAACAAAACCATTTTTTTGTTGTATAATATTTATAAATAAATTCAGCTGATTTATAAAAAATTATAAAAAAATGGAGGTAGTTATGAGTTGGAAAAAGCTGGGATTAGTTCCCAAACTTATCATTGCAATAATAGTAGGTACTTTAATAGGGCAATTTTTACCATTATGGTTTTGTAGATTGGTAGTAACGGCATCATCGATTTTTAGTAGTTTTTTGAAGTTTGTAATTCCTCTTATGATTTTGGCTTATGTAACTATGGGTATAGCTGATCTTTCACAAGGTGCAGGAAAACTTTTGATTATAACTGTCGGTTTAGCCTATTTATCAACTTTAGTAGGTGGAAGTGCATCATTTTTAGTTTCTATCAATTTATTCCCAAGCTTTATGTCTTCGGATGCACTTAGTGCAATAGAGGCGGCAAGTGGTCAGTCAGTAGATCCATTCTTTCAAATAGCAATAGTTCCACTACTTGATACGCTTTCTGCTGTATTAATGGCATTTATCATGGGACTATGTCTATCAAACATGAAAGGCAAAGAAATCGGAACTGTTTTATATGACGGTTTTAAGGAATTTTCAACTATAATAGACAAGGTTTTACATACTGCTATAATTCCTTTACTTCCTTTGTATATTTGTGGTACTTTTGTAGATATGACAAAGTCAGGAAAGACCTTTACTATACTTGGAATACTTTGGAAAGTATTTTTAGTAGTAATTATAATGCACATGATTTATCTTTTCATACAGTTTCTTATAGCAGGAAGTATAAGTGGCAAGAATCCTTTTACACTTATGAAAAATCAAATTCCGGCTTATGCAACAGCAGTCGGAACTCAGTCATCAGCAGCAACTATTCCTGTAAACCTAGAATGTGCTAAAAAAGACGGTATATGTGAACAGGTTAGAAACTTTGTAGTGCCTCTATGTGCAAATGTACACATGTGTGGTTCTATGATAACTATTACAGCTTGTGCTACGGCAGTTTGTCTTATGAATCAGATTCCTATAAGTCTTTCTACTGTTATACCATTTATCATGACTTTGGGTGTTGCAATGGTTGCATCTCCGGGAGCTCCGGGTGGTTCTATTATGACTGCATTACCATTTTTATTTATGATATTTGGTAAAGAGTTAGGAGCTCCAAATGGTCCTATATGTGCTATTATGGTGGCATTATATATTACACAAGATTCATTTGGAACAGCTTGTAATGTATCAGGCGATAATGCAATCGGTGTAATAGTAAATACTATATATGAGAGAATGATAAAGAAAGCATAAGGTTTGTGTAGTCGTGTATTAAAAGTTTGATTGATTTTGTATGAGGGTGTTGTGAAATAAATTTTCATTAGCCTTATTATTCTCTTTGTTTTCCGTACAGACACAGAGAAAGCTATATTTGCTAATCTAAAGATTTTCTATTATGTATCTTGTCCCCCATAGGGGGACAAGATACATAGGGATAAATATTTTGCGATACTCCCAAGTTGGAATATAATTTTCTTCCAAAAAATATTTTACAACACTTTTATAAAAGTAATAATTTATTTTAGTGTAACACTTAAAATGTTTTGATTAAAATGTTTTATTAGTTATAGAATTGGTTATATATAAGCATTATAATAAAGCTAATTAAGTATAATTAGGAGTTAATATGAATATATTTCAGATGATTGGTCCTATAATGATTGGACCTTCAAGCTCACATACTGCCGGAGCAGTAAGGCTTGGGCGAGTTGCAAATAAACTTATGAACGGTTCAAAGCCTGTAAAGGTGGATATTGAGCTTTCAGGTTCATTCGCTAGGACTTACCAAGGACATGGAACGGATAGAGCTATTTTAGCAGGTATAATGGGGTATCATAGTTACTCTGTGGAAATAAGAGATGCCTTAAACATTGCAACTAAAGAGGGCATTGATTATAGGTTTATTCCAAATGATATTCCAAATGCTCACCCAAATACTGCTAGAATTACATTTAAATGTGAAGATGGTACTGAGGGAGTAGTAGAGGGAGCAAGCATAGGTGGTGGAAGTATAAGAGTTGACTATGTAAATGGTATGAAAGTAGACTTTACCGGAGAGTACAACACTATTTTAGTAATGCACAATGACACTCCGGGAGTAATAGCAGGAGTTACTAGTTTGATTCATAATAATTATGAAGATGTAAATATAGGTAATTTCAAGCTAAGCAGAAAAGAAAAGGGAAGTCTTGCACTCATGACAATAGAGATAGACAATATGCCTCCAAAAGGAATGATTGAGGAAATAGCTAAAATTCCTTATGTTAAAAATGCAGTCCTAATTAGAGCTATATAATAAGTAAAGATGAGGGGAAATTTATGTTAGCTTATGACAGTATACAAAAGCTGGTAGAGGCAGCAGAAAAACAAAATAAATCAATAAGTGAAGTTTGTCTTGAAGATCAAGCTGAAAGTATGGGACTTACCAAAGAAGAAGTATTTAAGAAAATGGAAGAGGCATTTGATGTAATGGTTGATTCTGTAAAAACAGGAATGGACGAGAATTTAAGATCCACTTCAGGGCTTACAGGAGGAGAGGGCTTTAAGATGTTTAGATATGCCAATCAAAAAGACGGTGGCATAAGTGGCACTTTTATGTCAAGAGCCATGGCAAGAGCAATGGCAGTTTCAAACTGCAATGCAGCTATGGGAAAAGTAGTTGCCTCGCCAACAGCAGGAAGTTGTGGAATTGTACCGGGGTGTCTTGTAAGTATGTACGAAGAGGGCAGAGCAAGCAAAGAAGAAGTTGTAATGTCAATGTTTGTTGCAGGTGCATTTGGCATGGTAGTGGCAAACAAGGCATCGGTAGCAGGTGCTGAGGGAGGTTGCCAAGCAGAATGTGGAAGTGCCTCAGGAATGGCAGCCGCCTCAATGGTGGAGCTTTATGGTGGAACTCCACAGCAATGTGCAGACGCACTTGGAATGTGTATAATCAATCAGTTAGGATTGGTATGCGACCCTGTGGCAGGTCTAGTTGAAATTCCTTGTATAAAGAGAAATGTTTCAGGACTTGTAATTGCAATATCTTCTGCTGACATGGCACTTTCAGGGATAGAACTTTATATTCCGGCAGATGAATGTATTGATGCAATGCGTGAGGTAGGAGATAGTATGCCTTGTTCACTTAAAGAAACTGCTTGTGGTGGTTTAGCAGTAACACCTACCGGTAAAAAACTTATGGAAAAAGTTTTCGGAACTAAGGACTATGAAAGTACAGGTTGTGGTGGTTGCTCAGGTTGTGGTTCAAGATAATTTATTTTAATATTAATTTTAATGTAGGGGGATTCCTCGCCGACGGCGAGGAATC
>CALALP010000102.1 GCA_937925515.1 uncultured Lachnoanaerobaculum sp.
GGATTTCCTCGCCGTCGGCGAGGAAATCCCCCAATTAAATAGTAATTATATTTTACCTTTGTACTCTTCCTGAGGCATCTCCACCTGCAAGTTTTAATACTTCTTCTTTACTTACCATATTAAAGTCGCCCTCAATAGAATGTTTTAAGCAACTTGCGGCAACTGCAAATTCGATTGCTTGTTTTGAATCAAAACCGTCTAAAATTGCACTTATAAGCCCTGCTCCAAAGCTGTCGCCTCCTCCTACACGGTCTACAATGCGTACATTATATTTTTTAGAAAAATAATATTCTTTACCGTCATATAACATTGCTGACCAACCATTATCATTGGCACTTATAGACTCACGAAGTGTAATAGCAACTTTTTCAAAACCAAATCTTTTTACTAATTTATCAGCTACTTCTTTGTAGCCCTCACGATTTACCTCTCCTAATGTTACATCTGTATTACTTGCCTTAATACCGAATACATCTGCTGCATCTTCTTCATTTGCAATGCAGACATCAACATATTTACAGATTTCAGACATTACCTCGCCTGCTTTTTCCTTTGACCACAGTTTATTTCTATAATTCAAATCACAAGACACTTTTACTCCATGCTCTTTAGCTTTTTTGCAAGCCTGTAAAGTAAGGTTTGCAACATTATCACATAATGCAGGAGTAATGCCTGTTACATGAAACCACTCGCAGTCCTTAAAAATTAAATCCCAATCAAAATCAGAAGAACTTGCAGTGTAAATTGAGGAATTTGCTCTGTCATAAATCACCTTACTAGGTCTTTGGCTTGCACCTTTTTCAAGATAGTAAATACCCACTCTATCTCCACCTCTTGCAATATAATCAGTATTTATGCCATATCTTCTTAATGAATTAAGAGCTGCCTGACCTATCTCATGCTTTGGTAACTTACTCACAAAATATGCATCTAGCCCATAATTTGCTAGCGAAACACAAACATTTGCCTCGCCACCACCATATGTAGCCTCAAATTTATCTGCCTGTACAAAGCGATAATACCCCTCAGGTGCTAAACGCAGCATAATTTCTCCAAATGTTACAACCTTTTTACTCATTTTCTTACCTCTTTCACTCTTTCAACTGCCTCTTTTGTCATCTGCTTTATTTTGTCAAACTCGCCATTTTTTACTAAGCTTCCCTTTACCATCCAACTTCCACCTATTGCAAATATCTTTTCATAAGAAAGATAATTTGACATATTATTTAGGTCAATGCCACCTGTCGGAATAAATTTTATAGTAGTATAAGGTGCTGCTATCGCCTTAATCATATTAAGCCCACCTGAGGGTTCAGCAGGGAAAAACTTAACAACTTCAAGTCCCAGCTTATAACATTTTTGAACATCACTTGGAGTACAAGTTCCCGGAGTAACCGGAATATTATTTTCCAAACAATAATTTACAACTTCATCATCAAATCCGGGGCTTACAATAAACTTTGCCCCTGCCTTTATGGCCTCTTTTACCTGCTCAACGCTAAGCACAGTACCTGCACCTACAAGCATATCAGGAAACTGACTTGACATAATCTCAATACTTTCTTTTGCCGCACTAGTTCTAAATGTAACCTCAGCAAGTGGCAATCCTCCCTCACAAAGTGCATTTGCAAGAGGTTTAGCATCTTTTGCATCTTCAAGTACAACCACAGGTAAAATTCCTATTTCCTGAATCTTTTTTAAAACTTCATTCATAATGCTCTCCTTTACTAATCTTGTTCTCTAAGTTCCTTAAGTGCCTTTCTAACTGCTCCCTTTCCACTAATAAGCTTTTTAAAGTTTTCCTCTACTATCTCTCCTAAGCCTATCTTATACATATACACCCCAAAAACTGATACATTTTCAAGTAATGGACTTATCTTTTCATGTACATCTATATCTTCGCCAAGCTTAATATCGTCAACATAAGGGCATACTACATCTAATAACGGATCAGGACTTAACTCAAAAGCATTTCCCTCATCATCAATCTTCATAAGATATCTTAGCCAACCTGCTAAAACAAGTGCAATTCCCTTAAGCTCTCTTATATCCTTTCCTGCCTTTATATGGGCTTTTATTGTATTACCAAAGCGAATGCTTAACTTTTGTGAAGTATCACTTGCAATACGTTGTGGTGTGTCAGGCATAAAAGGATTAGGAATACGAACATTTACAACTTCATCGATAAACTTCTTAGGCTCAAGTACCTTTGGGTCTACAACCACAGGAAGTCCCTCTTTATAACCAACTCTTTCTACTAAATGTCTTAAGTCGGCGTCTTGCATTTCCTTTGAAATTAAATCATATCCAAGTAAACAACCAAAAATCGCCAAAGAAGTATGTAATGGATTTAGACAGGTACAAACTTTCATTTTTTCAACCTTGTCTACGGTTTCACGGTCTGTATATATTATTCCTGCTTTTTCAAGAGGTATCCTGCCATTAGGAAATTTATCTTCTATAACAAGATATTGACATTCCTCTGCATTTACAAATGGAGCAATATAGGTATTTTTAGAAGTAATAACCTGCTCCAAGTCCTCAATACCGTCATCTTCAAGTATCTTTTTTACTTTTTTATCAGGGCGTGGAGTAATCTTATCAATCATAGTCCAAGGGAATGTAACCTTTTTAGTATCCTCCAAATATTGCAAAAAGCCGTCCTCAACTAGCTTTTCTTTACTCCATTCTTTTGCAAATGCTGTAACAGCCGCATAGAGTTTATCCCCATTGTGAGAACAATTATCCATACTTACCATTGCAATAGGAAGTGCATTATTTTTATAGCGTTCATATAAAAGAGCCGTAACCTTTCCAATATAGCTCTTAGGTCTATCTACCCCCAAAGTAAAATCAAGTACAACATCTTTTAGTAAATCTCCCTTTCCGTCTACCAAGGAATAACCCTTTTCAGTAATTGTAAAACTTGCCATTTTTAATGACGGTTTCCTAAAAATTTCCTTTAAACTTTCATACTCGGTATCATTTTGTGAGTCAAGCTGTAAGGCGTATATAATGCTTGCTACAACTGTTTTTTCAATACTTCCGTCAGCCTTTAAAGTCGCAAGTATTCCCAAATTGTCATGTGGAGTATACATTTTTGAGATAATTTCATAATCATATCCCTCTGCCACAATAAGACCTGTAGTAAGTGCTTTTTTATCTAATAATTCTTGAACTACATTTGCTTGAAAAGCACGGAAAATGTTTCCTGCCCCAAAATGAATCCACTCAGGGGTTTCTTTTGTATTTTTTTTAATCTCTTGTTGATTAAATTTAGGTAACTTATAGCCCTTATCTGACCATTGCTTATTTAAACCTTGGCTTGTTAATTTCAATTTATTACCTCCCGATTTTCTTAAGTATAATATTATAACTTGTATACTAGTATGTCAATATATAAAGTTATTCTTTACCAAAAAATAAGCTTATATACATAATTTTATAGTTGGATTTATAAAAAATATTCAGGGTGTACTTTCTTTAGCTCTTCTTCATGCAGTTTATACTTTGTAAGATGATTGTTGATTTCATCTAATGCCTTTTCACTATCTCCTGCCTTTATTGCATTTAAAATTGCTAAATGCTCTTCATAAATTACCATATCAGTCCACATTCCCACTGTCATATTTCTAACCCTGTCAAAATGTGTATTCATATTTTTCATGTATTGATAGCAACGAAGTTTTCCACAAATGCTAAACAATGTCTGATGAAATGAATCATCTAGTTCTAAAACTTTCTCACTATTTTCATGTTTTATATAGACTTTTAACATACTTAGATTTTCTTCTAATGTACTAAAATCTAAATTTTTGCGATTTTCACAAGCATACTGAGCAATAGCTTTTTCTAAAGCCATTCTCATAAAATTCGCCTCATCAACAAGTGAATCATCAATCAAAGAAACTCTTGTTCCCTTTTGTGGCAAAACCTCCAAAAGCCCTGTTTTAGACAATTCTATAATTGCCTCACGCACAGGAGTTCTTGAGATATTAAGTTGTGATGAGATTTCATTTTCACTTATTAAAGACCCCGGAGCTAACTCCATTGAAATAATATTATCTTTAATAATTCTAAGTGCATAAACACGATTTGTTTCTTTTGATTTCTTTTTGGATATTTGCATAACCACCTCTTTTTAGAAATAATTTAGTTCACAGGTTTACAAACTAAAAAACTACATTCTCCCATATTAAGCTTTACTCCCTCAAGACTACATTTTCCAATACTATAAATAACCTCATAGCCTTTAAGTTCATCTATGGAAATGTCATAACTATTACTTTCAGGATTTATAGCTATAATTAACTTTCCCCTCTTATAAATAAAAAGCCTTTTCCCCTTGACGGCATAAATAAGCTTAAACTCTGAATCTGCCTGCAAATCCTCATTTTCATGCCTAAGCTTTATAAGTGATTTTGTAGTATTTAAAAGTGAGTCCTTATCATTTAACTGTTTTTTTACACTTGTTGAGTTTTCAGTTTCATCCACCGGAAGATAGAGCATTTCCTTTTGTGCCTTTGAAAACCCCTTATTTTTATCTTCATTCCACTGCATAGGGGTACGAGAACCTGTTCTTGCGTAGCCTCCCTCTTTTGAAGTAAGATTAGGATTATAATTCATTCCTATCTCATCTCCATAGTATATAAAAGGCACTCCCGGCATTGTAAGTATAAAGGCATAAAAAAGTTTTAATTCCTCTGTACTTAGTGTAAATGATGCTCTTTTAGTGTCATGATTACAGGTAAACATAGAAATATAGCCATTTTCTCTAGTTCCATAATACTTAGGCAAGTAGTCATCTAAAAATCTATATATACAGCCATTTCCTTTCTTTAAAAAGAAACTATTGTCCTCTCCGTTTTCATAATCCCTAGCTAAAGTATTATAGCCGTTTCCGGTATGATTTAAGTAAAAATCCATTTCAAACTTTGCACCATTTATCGCCTGTTTTGGGTTACACCATTCACTTACAAATGCTACATTTGGATAAGTATTTTTAATACTTTCTCTTATATCAGCCCAGACTAAAGCAGTTGCAGACTTATTTTTATCATCATTTTTAACTAAATAATCTGCCATATCACATCTAAAACCGTCTGCACCCATTTCAAGCCAAAAACAAATAACATCTTTAATTGCATTTCTTGTTGCTATAGCCTCTTTGCTGTCAACTTCCGACATCCATTTTTCAGTTCTGTTAAGCCAGCCATAATTAAGTGCAGGTTGAGAGGCAAAGAAATTAAGCATATACACTCCGTCCCTATCTGACATTCCTGAAATATAAGGCTTGTCCTTTATTGTGGTAAATGCTCCATTAGTCCAAACATATCTATCGGAATATTCATTTTTTTGGGCTTTTTTAGAAGCTTTAAACCATTCATGTTCATCGGATGTATGTCCTGCAACTAAATCTAACAATACCTTAATACCTCTTTTGTGTGCCTCTTTAAAAAGCCTTTTAGCGTCTTCATTAGTACCGTATCTTTTAGCAACCTTTTTATAATCTCTTACATCATAGCCTGCGTCCATAAATGGAGAATCATAAAAAGGATTAATCCATAAGGCATTGCAACCTAGTTCTTTTATATAATCAAGCTTTTGTATAATCCCCTCTATATCTCCTATTCCGTCCTCATTTGTATCATAAAAGCTTTGAGGATAAATCTCATAAAACACTGTATCCTTTAACCAATCTACCATAAAAACTCCATTTCTTTACATAAAATTTAATTACTTTTTTAAGTTCTATTCAAACCGACATTTAAACCGACATTTTTATATCTTTTTAATTCCCCCTTACTATAACATTATCTACAACTTTGTTTTTCTTGTAAAGCATATTTGATATAATTATATATCATGAAGTAAAATAAGCAAAAAGTGAGGATTGATTTAAAAACTCAAACCTCACTTTTTATAATTTTTTATGTTTGAAAATATGTTAATACTACTTACCTATCACCCCTTAACTGCACCTGACATTCCCTCAACATAGAATCTTTGCATAAATACAAACAATATTGCTATCGGAATTGATATAACAACTGCACCTGCTGCAAAACTTGTATACCACTGATTTATATATTCTTTTTGAATCATATTCCAAAGTCCAATAGCAACTGTAAATTGGTCTGCATTTGCCCTTGCTATAACTTTTGCAAAAATAAAGTCAATCCAAGGAGCTATAAATGAAGTCATGACTGTATAAATAATAATCGGCTTAGAAAGTGGAATTGTAATTTTAATAAAGGTCTGCCATTTTGTAGCACCGTCTACAATAGCCGCCTCATCTATTGAAAGTGGGATTGTATCAAAAAATCCCTTTACTATCTGAAATCCTAAACCTGTACTTGCTGAATAAACTATAATAAGTGCAAGTCTAACTCCTGAACCCTCAGTAAGTCCAAGTGCCTTGAGTATATAGTATTGAGCCACCATTGCCATAAATCCCGGGAAAAGTCCAAGTACCATAGCAAAATTCATATATGGCTTTCTAAATGAAAATCTCATACGAGATAAGCTATAAGAAACTGAAAGCACAAAAGAAGTTGATACTATACAACTACAAACTGCAATAATAAATGTATTCATAAACATCTTAGGGAAATTTAAAATATTTCTGTCTGTAAATAACTTTATATAGTTATTAAGTGTATATCCCTTTGGGAAAAATGTATTAACATAAGCTCCCGGTTCTGCACGAAAACTTGTAAGTATAATCCATATTATAGGTAACACCCATATTATGGCAAGAATCGCAAGAACTACATGGACTATTATATTGGTAACTAATCTTGTTGTACTCATACTGCTTTGTTTTTCTTTCATCACATGAATGCCTCCTCATTTTTATATGAACCTGACCTACGATAAGTAGTAAGTGTAACTATTGTAAGTATAACAAATGTTAAAATACCTATTACAGCACCTAAGTTATAATACTGTTGATCTATTGTAAGTTTATAAAGCCAAGTAACCAAAAGGTCTGTTTTACCTGCTGTATCTCCGACTGCTGTCGGGCCTCCTCCTGAAAGCAAATAGATAATATTAAAGTTATTAATATTTCCGACAAAGGTTGTAATTAAGTATGGTGTTGTAACAAAAAGCATATAAGGTAGTGTAATCTTAAAATATATTGTTACAGGGTTAGCACCGTCAACCTTTGCCGCCTCATAAAGTTCAGCAGGAATATTTTGTAAAATTCCTGTAACCTGAAGTAGAGTATATGGAATACCAACCCAAAGATTTATTATAATTATAGTAACTCTTGCCCACATTGCATCTGTCCAAAATGGAAGTGGAGCAGAGATAATTCCCATATTTTGTAATACTACATTGACTGCTCCTTGTGGTTGGAGCATAATTCTCATAATAAGAAGTGATATAAATTGTGGAACTGCAACTGAAAGTACAAAGCAAAACCTCCAAAAGCCTTTGATTTTAGTATCTTTACGGTTTATAACCATTGCTAAAATCATTCCAAGTATATAATTTAAAAATGTTGCAAAAAATGCCCATATAATAGTCCATAAAAGAACTTGCCAAAACTGTCGTCCTATATTTCCACCTAGATTTAAGACTCTTGCAAACTGAGTAAATCCATTCCACTTAAATAGCTGTAATTGCTCGTCCTCTTTGGAATATGTGGTAAATGCCATACTTATCATATATACAAGTGGAATAATATTAAATAATAAAATTCCAATACATGGCAAACTCATAAGTGTTATATATAGGTTTTTATTAAATAATTCCTTTATGTCCTCTATAAAACCAGGTATTTTCTTACCATTCTTTTTCAAAAGCTCCAATTTATATGAATGTTTAATCTGTAAAATCCAAAGCACTATAATTGCTACAATCGCAAAACAGGTAACAACTCCATATAAGAGTATCAGCTGAGAATTATCGCCGGCAGTATATTCATATATCTGCTTTGCCTCATTCCAAACTTTCTCTTGAGCTGCTCCTCCCAAAGACGGCAACTTTGCAAGTGCAGTATTTCCAAATGTTGCCATAAAGAGTAAAAATGCAATTTCAATTAAAAATACTATAGCTCCCTTAATCCTTTGACCTTTTGCAAATATACCAAAACCCATAATAGGAATTGAAAGCTTGGTCTGTAAATCTCCTTTTGTAATAGCTGTTGCAACAGAGATTTTCTGCTGATGTCCGACATTTACCATTTATAGATTCCCCCTCTCTTAAAATCCTAATATTATATTTTATTTATTCAAGACTCGCTTGCGAGTCTTGGTGCGAGATTCATATCAGCTTTAGCTGATATGAATCTCTGCATATCTATAAAGCCCAAGAATAAGCAAAGCCTATCTCCTAGAGATTAACTTTAACTTAGACTGGGCTTTTTTACACTATGCAATCTAAATTATAAACTAAAATAATTACTGAACTGTAGCAGTATTAAGTGCTGTGTTAAGACTTTCTGTCTTTTCCTTAGCATTATCATGAGTAACTGTATGTCCTACTAATTCCTTACCCATTGACTCTGCCGGTATCCAATAGTTTGTCATGCCTGCATATAAAGGTTGAACTATTGATGCGAAATCCATTGTATCAAGTTGTGCCTTTGCAAGTATATCTTTTGATACATCTAAAGAAGTATCTGTAGGGATAATGTTTCTAATCTCATAATGTGCCTTTTGTGCCTCTGCACTTCCAAGGAAAGCTGCAAGTGCAACTGCTACTTGAGGGTTCTTTGAGTTAGGATTTACTCCGATTGCCTTTGAACCTGCAAATGCCTTAAGTTGAACTTCTTTTCCGTCTAAATTATATGAAGGAGGAGCTGCAATTCCTACATTTTCCTCGCCTAATGCATCTACAACATTTTTATAATCCCAAGTTCCTGAGAAGAATACATTTGTTGTACCGTCTGTCAATGCACTTGGTGTAAGTCCGCTTGAATCCACAAAGTTAGCATTGTTTGCAAGGTCAACTAAATAATTAGTTACTGCAACTGCCTTATCTCCTGAAAAATCAATTCCTGCCGCCTCATCAGCACCATTTGCACCGAATAATGTACAACCATTAGCTACATAAAATGATGCAATATACCATGAATTTGAAAGTGGGAAACCAACCTTGCCCTTTTCAAGCATCTTGTCAAGACTCTTTACATCTTCATCACTAAATACTCTCTTGTCATAGTACATAAACCAAGTATTTGCAGTAAATGGAACTCCATAAACTCCGTCCTTATATGAAACAGTATTTACTGTAACTTCACTATTATTTTTCTTAATATCTTCAACAGTCTTGCCTCCAAGCTCTGCAATAGCATTTGCCTTTAAAAGGTCAGGAATTTGGTCATTTGCATACATATAAACATCTGCTGCGGCAGTTGGGTCAGCAGCAACAAGTGTTTTTGCATCTCCCTCAGAACATACTCCTGTTTTAAAAGTAAGCTCCCACTCAGGGTGTGCAGCCTTAAATGCCTCAAGTTGCTTTCCAAGCCAGTTGCCTGATTCCTCAGCTTGGTCTTCTTGTGAACTCCAAACAGTAATAGTAGCAGTTACCTTCTCGCCACTTTTTGAATCTGTTTTAGCCTCTTCTTTAGACTCTGCCTTTGATTCTTCTCCTTTTGAATCAGCCATAGAAGAAGATTCCATTGGTTTATCAGCTGTTTTTGCACAACCTGCTAACATAGAAACACTTAAAAGTGCCGCCATACCAACCCTTACTAAACTACTTTTCTTCATAAGTAATTCCTCCTAAAATATTTTTTTATATTTAACTACTAAAATAATATACGCAAAGGTTTATTACATTTTATCTTAATGCAATAACCTTGAGCAACCTTAATTATAAGCTAAAATCATAGCTGAAATTGGTGGTACTTCTACACTTTTTTCTATGAAAATATTTTCTTTCCATAGATTTGAACTCTTATCATTTACTAACACCTGATATTTATAAGGCTTTAATTCAAGCTTTACAGGATACCTGTTTGCATTGAAAATAAATTTTATAAATTTCCAACTGCCTGTAGTATCTTCATTATTTAATGAAAAACTTATGTAGCAATCATTTTCCCAAATATCAAAAAATCTCTCAAAAGCCCTTTTTGACTTATCACATAAGCCTAAAATTTGTTTTCTAAGCCCTATAAGCCCCTCATAATATTTGTAAATGTCATTATACTTGTATGCTCTGTTCCAATCTAATTTATTTATATCTATCGGTAGATTATAGGTGTTATGCCGTCCACCCTTAGTCCTGCAAAACTCCTCCCCTGAAAGGAAAAACAAATTTCCCTGACAAGAAAACATAATTGCACTTCCAAGTTTATATTCTTTGATTCTATCTTCGGTGTTTTGTGTAGTAATGCTTAATTTATCCCAAAGTGTAAAATCATCATGACAAGACATATAATTTACTATCTGCTTTGGGCTAATGGTGAGTTCATTCCAACCTTTTAAAGAATTGATTATATTTGACACTTCATTTTTATTTCCCTGTATAAAGCCTCGAGCTTGTTTGTTGAAATTAGAACCCTTTATTGAATCCCTTGTAACATCTGAAAACATAGCAACATCTTCATTAAGTAGCTTTACATTTTCAGCTAGGGCGTATTCACTTCTATTTTTAATAGATGAGCTATCACACACCCAAGGTTCTCCAAGTATAAGTTTTTCTCCCTTACCAAACTCAAAATCAAGCTTTTCTCTAATTTCATTCATAAGTGAATTAGTATGAAGTCCCATAAGGTCAAATCTAAAACCGTCAAAATGATATTCCCTTGCCCAAAAAAGCACTGACTCAACTATATATTTTCTTGCCATATACATTTTGCAATCAATGTCATTACCACAGCCTGAGGCATTTAAAACTTCGCCCTCATCTCCAATTCTAAAAAAGTAATATGGCATAGTCTTTTGAAATGATGACTCAAGACTATATACATGATTGTACACCACGTCCATTATAACTCTAAAACCCTGTTTATGCAGGTTTAAAATTGCAGACTTAAGCTCCCTAATCCTTGTCAATCCGTCATAAGCATTTGAACTATATGAACCCTCAGGGCAATTATAATTTATTGGGTCATACCCCCAGTTAAAGCCAACTTTGCTCTCATCTACTGAACCATAATCAAAGATAGGCATAAATTGTATATGAGTAACTCCAAGCTTTTTTAAGTAAGAAATGCCTGTCGGATTAATCTTATCATTATTAAGAGTTGTATTATTCTCTGTAAATGCAAGATACTTTCCTCTGTTTTTTTCTAAAAAGCCTCCTGACTTGTCAAATGAAAACTCCTTTACATGTAATTCGTAAATGATGTTTTCTAACTGCCTAGGTGGTGCTTTATCATCTTCCCAACCACTTGGAGACACCTTTGAAAAGTCAACAAACATACTTCTTATTCCATTTATGCCACAACCCTTTGCATAAGGGTCTGAACTTTTGACTGTTTTAATATCTCCATTTAAAGTCTTTAAACTAAAGTCATAATTTAAAGTAAAATCATAATATACGCCATGTAAATTTTCACTTGATAAATACTTCCAAACTCCAAACTTTTCTTTAGTCATATCAAAGCTTGCAAATGCTTTTGTTAAATCTCCACTATGATATAAATTTAATTTAATACTTTTAGCCATTGGACACCAAAGCAAAACTTTACTTTTCAAATCACTACAAGTTGCCCCTAAATCCTTGCCTGTATAGTGATATTTACTTGAAAATTCTTCACAACAAAAGTATTTTTTTAAATCTAATGCCTGCTTTAGCATATCTTCACCTTTAAAATCTAATATTAACTTAAAAAACTATTTAGATATTTACTTTGTTTCGTTACTTTTTGATAATATTATAATATTCCTTTATCTTAAAAATGTCAATGAATTTTCTTATGAAAAACATTCCTTTTATATACAAAATTTATGTAATTTTTCATACATTCTTTAGTAATAGTGTTTAACTTAGACTAATTAACATACTATTCATACTACAAATATATGAAATAGTCTGTTTTATTCTTAGTTAAGCCAATTCTTTACTAAACTTTATGAGACTTTTATTATGAATATGAAAATAGAAGAAACCTGCTATACAAGCTTCTCCTATTCTATCTTTTTTCAGTTAAAATACACTAATACCTCTTTATGTTATATCTATTCATAATATATCCAAGCCAACCACCTATGAATCCACCTATAATATGAGTAAGATTTGAGATATTGTCTTTAATTACTAAAGCACTATATACTTCTTGACCTATATAAAGTAATGCTACTAAAATAAATGTAAATGGTATTCCCTTATCATTATCATTTACATTTGTAAATGAAGACAATAATATAAATGCAAAGACAATTCCACTTGCTCCTAAAAGTCTAGTATATGGGAATAAAACAATATGTACTAAACCTGTAATTAATGCAGTTGCAACCATTACAAATAACAAGTTAAATGAACCGTACTTTTCCTCAAGTAGTGGCCCAATTATAAGTAAAATCATCATATTGCCAAGAAAATGACTCATATCTGCATGCCCCAAAACATGCCCAAAAAGCCTTATATAAGTAAATGGACTAAGGGGAGAAGAACGATACACACTAAAAAGTAATACATTAGTAGCTCTATTTGTAGTGTAGCTTAAAATAAGTGCTATAAAACTTATAAATACAAAACTTAATACCACCGGCGAATTAAATGATACCTTAGATTTTCTTGTCATTTTTTTTGCCTCCTTGTTTCTTTTTCTAAAACTAAATTACTACTTTATTTTAGCAGATTTTTATAGAAAATTCTACAAGATTTTCTTTAGGGTATTTTTAATAAGATATAAAAATGTGGGAGGTTGCCCTCGCCATCGGCGAGGACAACCTCCCACAAATAACATATACTTAAAACTCTTTTCCTCCTCCAATAACTACATCTGAGTCAAAGTTTTCACTTATGGCAAGTATTGCCGCCTCAAGCCCTCTTGCTATGTCTGTTAAAGCCATTGCAGGGGCAGGTGTAGGGCGATTTACAACTTGGGACGGAATAAATGGAACATGTACAAATCCACCTTTTCTGCCTTTTCCCTCTTTAGCTAGAGTATATAAAACCCCATACATAAGATGATTACATACAAATGTACCTGCTGTATTTGAAACTGAGGCAGGAAGTCCTGCTTTTCTTACATAATCCACCATAGCCTTAACAGGGATAGTAGCAAAATATGCAGGTTCTCCGTCCTCAAATATTTTAACATCTATCGGCTGATTGCCCTCATTGTCCTTAATTCTGGCATCATCAATATTTATTGCAACTCTTTCAGGAGTAATGTCAAATCTTCCCCCTGCCTGACCTATGCAAAGCACAACATCAGGTTCTACTTTCTCTATTTCTTCTTTAACTGTTTCAACAGATTTCTTGAAAACAGTTGGAACTTCAAGTTTTATAATTTCAAAATCTCCTATATGGTCAGAAACAAGTTTTACTGCCTCCAATGCAGGATTTATACTATCTCCCCCGAAAGGATCAAATGCTGTAAGAAGTAATTTCATTTCGCCTCCTTTATTTTTGTATTAAATATTTTTATTACTAATCTCTACTTCATTGCAAATGCATACATAATTATAATATGTACTAAAAGCATAACAAGTGCAAAAGGTATTTGCTTTTTAATAATTATATACTTATCCTTGGTTTCCAAAAGAGCGGCAGGCATAATATTAAAGTTTGCCGCCATTGGTGTCATAAGTGTACCACAATATCCGGCAGTAAGTCCCAATGCACCAATAACCACAGGATTAGCCCCATGATTTATTAAAAATGGAATTCCGATACCTACTGTAATAACACTAAATGCCGCAAAACCATTACCCATGATAACTGTAAATAATGCCATTGCCACACAGTAAATAATAATACCGACTAAGATATTTCCCTCAGGCACTATTCCACTTACTCCATTTGAAATAACCTCTCCTACTCCTGCCTTTGTAAAAAGAACTCCAAGTGCCGCAAGAACTTGTGGAAGTATAGCTACTGTACCTACATTATCAAGTAGTCTAGTACCGTCTTTTACTAAATATTTAGGTTTTGAGCGAGTAATTAAAAGTACCACTACTCCACCTATCAGTGCTGAAATACAAAGAGCATTACTTGCTCCTAGTGCTTTTAAAAATACTGCAATAAGAACTGAACTGACTGCAAGTACCAAAGGCGGCACAAACACTAAATACCCAAGTTTATTAGCATTACTTCTAGTCTCCTCTGCACTAGGAACATCACTTTTGCTTTGAAATACATTCTTAGTTGCTGCAAGCAATGCAAGTAGTACCACACAAATACCGGTAACCATATTTGGAAAGTAAGGTCCTGCAATGAAGGTAAATGCAAGTATAAACCAAAATAATGCTGTAAATTCTCTCTTAGAAAGTCCTTTATCTTTAAGTGCCTTTAATCCTGTAAGTATAAATATTATACCAATAAGTATATAAAAAATTTCTCCTAATAGCTTTGGAAGTCCCCATGTAGATATTTCAGATAACTTAAGCATTGTTTCCATTACTTCTTACCCCCTTTGCCATACTTTTTATCAAACTTAAAATCACTTAAAACAAAGTAGATTGTAGAAATCACAACAGCACATACTGCCACCGGAATTGACCACATAGCTATTTTAAGTGCATCAACATTATCAAAACCTTGTTCATTAAGAGTTGAAACTATAAGAAGTGTACCAGAAGAACCCATGAAACAATTTTGTGCAAAGAAGTTTCCAAAGTTCTCTGCTGAGGCTGAAAGTCCCTTAATCTCATCTTCAAGTTTATCATCAACCTTTCCATATCTTGCAACTGCCGCCGCATTTGCCATAGGGTCTATAATAGGACGAATAAATTGAGGGTGTCCCCCTACTCTAAGGGAAAATGCCGCACTTAAAGAGCGTATAAGCATATATAAAGATATAATTCTTCCTGCTGTTACTTCCTTTATTCCCTTTATAAAGTCTACTGCCTTATCTTTAAGTCCATATCTTTCACAAATACCTATAACAGGCAAAGTCAAAACAAAAAGTGTCGCTAATCTGTTTCCTAAAAAAGCATTACCTAAAATACCCAAAATCTCCACAAAATTAAGCCCTGATACAAGACCTGTTGCAATGCCTGCTAACACAACAGTTGCTAATGTATCAAATTTCATTACAAAACCGATAATAACAATTAAAACACCTATTAGTTTTAAAATTTCCATTTTTTCCCTCTCTTTCCTAATTTAAAATTTTTTATGAAAAATGATTGACTATAAACTAGGAACTTTCACAACTAAATAAAAATAAGTATGTATTATAACTAATTTCTTAGTGCAAGCAATACTATTTTTACCTAAAAGTTATTAAAACTTATTCTTTATAGTCAGTATTCATAATATACATATTGTAATATATGATACAAAAAAATACAATGCTTAGTTAGGGGGTTTTCCTCGCCGACGGCGAGAAAAACCCCCTATAAACATATATAACTATATAATTTACAAGCTTTCTTTTCATGTTTAATACTAAAAAGCTATTTTGTAACAGCTCTATTCATATTATCTATTAAAATACTTTTTATATTTGGTAATCTTTTGATTTACCTCTCCTAGGGAACTAAGCTGCCATTCCCAGTTAGGGCTGCCTACTGTTCCGGGGGTATTAATTCGTCCCTCTTTATTACATTCCAGTATATCAGGTAGTGAAATTATGGCATACTCTGCCTTGCTCTTAAGTATATATTTTATAACTCTTGAACTTATATTTCCATCTGAAAAGCCTTTTCTTGTCAAAAATTTTCTAAGCTTTCTTCTACTTGACTTTGATAATGAATAATACCACTCTTTTAAGGTTGCATTATCATGTGTGCCTGTATAGTATATTATCTTTTCCCAGTCTAATGGAACATTTACTTCCTTGGCATATTTTCTACTAAAATCAAAGCCAAATTCAAAAATCTTCATTCCCTTAAGCCCAAAATAATCTTTAAGAATTCTAACTTCTTTTCTTAGTTCTCCCAAATCCTCAGCAACTAATTCCTTATCCTTTATAACAGATAGTATTTTTTCTATTGTTTCATATCCGGGAGCCTCAATCCATTCCCCCTCTATGGCAGTAGGACAGGAAACAGGCACTTTCCAATAAGTATCAAATGCTCTAAAATGGTCAACTCTTACTATATCAAAAAGCTTTGCATTATAACCTATTCTGTCAGTCCAAAACTTATAGTCATTTTTCTTTATATAATCCCAATTATAGATAGGATTTCCCCACCTTTGACCTGTTTTGCTAAAATAATCAGGGGGTACTCCTGCAATAAATGTAGGCATTAAATTCTTATCCAGCAAGAAGTTTTCAGGTTCAGAAAATACATCAGCAGAGTCAAGACCTACATAAAATGGTACATCTCCCATTATAAGGACATTTTTATTGTTGGCATATTCCTTTACTCTAAACCATTGCTTATAAAAAATGTATTGTAAAAATACTATATATTCCTCAAAAAGCTCTTTAGATGACTCTTTTTTATCTAGGTATCTAGGAAAAACCAAGTCCTTATATTTATTTAAACAAAAATCTTTATAATCATTTAACCATTTTTGTTTTTTAAACTCGCTAAATTCTTCCTCACTAAAAAGCCCCTTACTAAAGCCCTTTGATTTATAAATTAGAAATGCTCTCTCAAGATATTTATTCTTATATTCTCTAGCATTTACATAGTCAACCTTAGTCTTACTTCCCTCATATTCTAAAATATCTATATCAAGTAAACCCTCTTTTTTTAATTCCTCAAGACTTATATAAATTTCATCTCCTGCAAAAGAGGAATAAGGTTGATAAGGCGAATTTCCATATCCAAGTGGATTGAGTGGAAGTATTTGCCAAATTTTAATATTATTTTCTTCCAGTATATCAAGCCAATCAAGAGCAGACTCTCCAAACTCTCCTATGCCTGCTCTTGACGGAAGTGATGATATAGGTAGAAGTATTCCTGACTTCTTCATATATTATCTCCTCGGCTTAACTACTTTAATTTCCAAATGTCATCATTATACTCTTGAATGGTTCTATCAGAAGAAAAATATCCTGCATTTGCTATATTAATAAGCATTTTCTTAGCCCAAGCTTTCTCATCTTCAAAATCTGAGAACATTCTTTCCTTGGTATTTATATAATCTCTAGTGTCGAGAAGTGCCATAAACCAATCTTTATTGGTAATGTCATTATAAAATCTAGTTAAGTTCTCCTTATCTCCTATTGCAAGAACTTCATCGCTTACTATAAAATCAGTAAGTTGCTTTAATAACTCGTCCTCACTAATAAGTTTTGCAGGAGAATAAGTACCGTCTTTATATAACTTTATAACTTCATCAGAGGTCTTTCCAAAGATGTAAATGTTATCATCTCCTACAAGTTCATGAATTTCAACATTTGCACCGTCCTCAGTACCTAAAGTAACAGCTCCATTTAACATAAATTTCATGTTTCCTGTTCCTGATGCCTCTTTTGATGCAAGAGAAATTTGCTCTGAAATATCACAGGCAGGAATAAGCATTTCAGCCTTAGTAACATTATAATTTTCTATCATTACAATCTTAAGATAAGGATTTACATCTTTATCATTTCTAAATAATTCACTTAGTGTAAGTATAAGATGTATAATGTCTTTTGCAATAGTGTACGCAGGGGCTGCCTTTGCACCAAAAATCATAGTTATAGGTCTTTTTGGTAAATTGCCCTTTTTGATTTCAAAATACTTATAAATTGCATAAAGTACATTCATCTGTTGTCTTTTATACTCATGTAATCTCTTGATTTGAATGTCGTAAATTGAATTTTCATCAATTTCTATTGACTGAGTATGATTTATATAGTTCTTTAGCTTTAATTTACAGTTATTTTTAATTTGCTTTAACTGTTTTAAGACATTTTCATCATCAATATACTTTAAAAGCCCCTTAAGGTCATCTTCTTTTCCTGTAAGCTTTTTAATGAAGTCAGATAGCTCATGATTACAATGAATGAGCCACCTTCTAAATGTAATTCCATTAGTCTTATTATTAAACTTTTCAGGATATATGTCATAGAAAGGCTTTAATTCACTATTTTTCAAAATCTCTGTATGAAGTGCCGCTACACCATTTACTGAATATCCAAAATGAATGTCTATATGAGCCATGTGCACTCTTTGGTCATTATCTATTATATAAACTCTTTCATCACTGAACTTATCTCTTACAAGCTTATCTAATTTTTCAATTATAGGTATAAGTGCAGGTACTGTCTTTTCAAAATAGCTAAGAGTCCATTTTTCCAAAGCCTCTGCAAGTATTGTATGATTTGTATAAGCACAAGTCTTACTTACAATTTCAACTGCTTTTTCAAAGTCAAATTTATACTGTTCATTAAGTATTCTTATAAGCTCCAAAATAACCATTGTCGGATGAGTGTCATTGATTTGAATTGTTGCGTACTCATTTAATTTGTCAAGTTCTCCACCCTTTGCTAAAACTTCCTTTATAATAAGTTGTGCAGCATTACTTACCATAAAATATTGTTGATAAATTCTAAGTAGATGACCTGCCTCATCACTATCATCAGGATATAAAAATAATGTTAGATTTTTCTTTATATCTGTTTTATCAAAAGTAATCCCCTCGCCGATAATG
Source organism: uncultured Lachnoanaerobaculum sp. (assembly GCA_937925515.1). Classification (GTDB taxonomy): domain Bacteria; phylum Bacillota; class Clostridia; order Lachnospirales; family Lachnospiraceae; genus CALALP01. The sequence continues at coordinate 18,667 of CALALP010000102.1, forward strand.
CTCTCATCAACAGTTGTTACATCAAATAAATGAAGTTTATTTACTCCACCATTATATCCCGGAACTGCTATATCAAACATTTTTGATTTTAATGTAAAGTCCTTAAAATTAACATCAAAGCTTACTCCTGTATCCTCAAGCCAGCTCTCATTTTCTATCCAAGGATTTTTAGTTTCCTTTTGCTTATTATCTACAAACTTTTGTAAAAATAATCCGTCATGATAATTAAGTCCTACTCCGTCGCCATTTAAATTAAGAGTTGCAATAGAGTCTAAAAAGCAAGCTGCAAGTCTGCCAAGTCCACCATTTCCCAAAGACGGCTCAGGCTCAAACTCCTCAATTACAGTTATGTCTTTTCCATTTTTACTTAAAATATCTCTTATTTCCTCAAAAATATGAAGATTAATTAGATTGTTTGAAAGTAGCTTTCCAATCAAAAATTCAGCTGAAATATAGTAAAGCTTTTTCTTTCCGGTATTAGGCTTTTCATCTTTCATAAGCTCTTTTGTAAGCTCAAGAAGTGAATAATAAATTTCACTATCACTTGCACTTGAAATTGATTTGTTATATCTACTTAAAACAATACTACTAAGTTTCTTCTCTAGTTCCATATGTCCTCCTATTCAAAAAATAAAACTAGTTTATTTTGTAACCGTTACTTATACTGATTCCTTACTTTTAACCATTGCTCTTTTTCTCATAGTTGCATCTAAGATTTTCTTTCTTATTCTCAGATTTTTAGGTGTTACCTCTAAGAGTTCATCTGTATCTATAAACTCAAGGCTTTCCTCAAGACTCATAATTTTTGGTGTTACAAGTCTTAGTGCGTCATCAGAACCTGCCGCTCTGGTGTTTGTAAGTTTCTTTGTTTTACAAACATTTATCTCCACATCTTCTGCTTTCCCTGTTTTTCCTATAACCATACCTGTATAAACCTTTTGACCTGCACCTATAAAAAGTATTCCTCTTTCTTGTGCATTGAAAAGACCATAAGTTATAGATTCTCCTGATTCAAATGAGATTATAGAACCTGTCTTTCTATAAAACATATCCCCCTTATAAGGAGCATATCCCTCAAACTCAGTATTTAAAACTCCATTTCCCTTGGTATCAGTTAAAAATTCGCCTCTATAACCTATAAGACCTCTTGAAGGAATTAAAAACTCAAGTCTTACATATCCTCCATTATGTGAGGCTTTCATAGCTTGAAGTTCGCCTTTTCTTGAGGTAAGTTTTTGTATAACTGCACCACTAAACTCTTCAGGCACATCTACATAAGCTCTTTCAATAGGCTCTAGCTTTTTATTATTTTCATCATAATGATATATAACCTCTGCCTTACTTACTGCAAACTCAAATCCTTCTCTTCTCATGTTTTCTATGAGTACTGATAAATGAAGTTCACCTCTACCTGATACCTTAAAGCAATCAGGCGAATCTGTTTCCTCGACACGCAGCGAAACATCTGTATTAAGCTCTCTATACAGCCTGTCACGAATATGCCTGGAAGTTACATATTTTCCCTCAGAACCTGCCAAAGGGGAATCATTTACCATAAAATTCATAGATATAGTAGGTTCTGAAATTTTTTGAAATGGTATGGCTTTCGGATTTTCAACAGAGGAAATAGTATCTCCTATATGAAGTTCACTAATTCCCGAGATTGCAACAATTTCTCCTACCTTTGCCATATTTACTTCAACTCTATTTAATCCGTCATAAGTATACAGCTTTCCTATCTTAACTTTACGAAACTTACTAGGCTCATGATGGTTTACAATAGCAACTTCTTGGTTTACTTTTATTGTACCGTTCTCCACTTTGCCTACACCTATTCTACCAACGTATTCATTAAAGTCAATAGTACTTATTAAAATCTGTAAATCTGCCTCATCATCTCCCTTAGGTGCAGGAATATGATTGATAATTGTTTCAAAAAGAGGGGCTACATCTTCATTTTTATCATCTAATTTATACCTTGCCCAACCTCCTCTAGCAGATGCAAATACAAATGGACATTCAAGCTGACGATCATTTGCCTCTAAATCCATTAAAAGCCCCAGTATTTCTTCTTCTACTTCTTCAGGTCTTGCCTCTTCTCTATCACATTTATTTATAAGGCATATTACATCTAAATCAAGTTCAAGTGCTTTTCTAAGTACAAACTTTGTCTGAGGCATTGCTCCCTCATAAGCATCTACCACAAGTATAACTCCATTTACCATTTTAAGCACACGCTCAACTTCTCCACCAAAATCTGCATGCCCCGGAGTATCTATTATATTTATTTTAGTATCCTTATATTTAACAGCAGTATTTTTTGAAAGAATTGTAATTCCTCTTTCTCTCTCCAAATCATTTGAGTCCATAACTCTTTCTACAACTTCTTGATTTGCTCTAAAAACACCACTTTGTCTTAAAAGTTGGTCTACTAATGTAGTTTTTCCATGGTCAACATGGGCGATAATTGCTACATTTCTTATGTCTTCCCTTACTATATTCATACATTCCTTTCTAATTTTCTTATGTCCTCCCTTACTATATTCATACATTCCTTTCTAATTCACTTTTTAACTTTTCAAGTATTATTATATCTTCCTTACTAAGTCTTGCCTTTTCTAAAAGCTCAGGTCGCCTTTTTAAGGTTCTTAGAAGTGATTGCTCTCTCTTCCATTTTTCTATGTTTTTATGGTGGCCACTAAGTAGTACCTTAGGGACTTCTTTTCCCATGTACTCTGCCGGTCTTGTATATTGGGGATATTCCAAAAGATTATCCTCAAAAGATTCAAAATCGGCACTTTCTTCATTTGTCAAAACTCCCTTTACCATTCTACTTATAGAATCTATCATAACCATTGCAGGAAGTTCTCCCCCTGTAAGCACATAGTCCCCAATGGAAACATTTTCCACATCAAGTATCTCTAATGCTCTTTCATCTACTCCCTCATAATGTCCACACAAAAAAACTAAATCTTCTTCTTTTGCAAGTTCCTTTGCCATATTTTGGTTAAACAACTTACCTTGAGGAGTCATATATAAAACTTTCGGTCTTTTTTTTGTCTTTAAACATATATCTTTGTATGCTCTATGTATCGGTTCAACCTGCATAAGCATTCCTGCACCACCACCATAAGGATAGTTGTCTACATGTCTATGTTTATCCTTTGTATAATCCCTAATGTTAATTGCCTCTATATTTATAAGATTTTCAGCCTTAGCTTTTCCTATAATACTTTGACTAAGAACATATTCTATCATTTCAGGGAAAAGTGTCAATATATGAAATTTCATAAATAACTCCTAAATATCTTAATTATATATGTCAAGTAGTCCATTAAGTAAATGTACTACTATTTTTTCCTCGTCAAGTTTTACTTCTAATATACATTCTTTTATATAAGGCATAAGTATGTGTTTTTTCTCCTCTGTAATAACCTCAAGCACATGGTTTGCACCTGTAGGAAATACATCAAAAACAGTTCCTAAACTTAGCCCCTCATCTGTAATAACTTTAAGCCCTATCAAATCTGAAATATAATTCTCATTTTCTTTTAATGCAATAGCGTCCTTTCTGTCAACATATATTTCTGATTTTATAAAAAATTTTGCTTTTTCAGGTGTATTAATTCCAAAAAATTTAATAATTACTAAATTTCTAAAATACTTTACCTGCTCTATTTCAAGTTCATTTACTAAATTATTTTTGTTTGTAAGACTAGTACTACTATTATCTACATATACTTTTTTTATCTTTGAAAATTTTTTAGGTTCATCAGTGGTTGGAAAAACTTTCACTTCTCCTCTCACGCCATGTACACTTGTAATAACCCCTACTCTAAACCTTTCAGTCATAACTTTCCCATTCTATTATTTTTTTATACTATTAACTAGGG